>DVJV01000125.1 GCA_018716525.1 Candidatus Ventricola gallistercoris | reverse complement strand
GCGGAAACCGCCGCCGCGCCCCGCCTCGTGTGCCCGCCGGAAGGCCGCCGCCCGCGTCGCCCGGAGCCGTGCCGTCCGCCCGGGGGTGTGCCCGCCGCCCCAGGGATCCGACCGGCCCGCGCCAGGGTGTGCCCGCGCCCGCCCCCCGCGCCGCCTGGCGTGTGCTCCCCAGGGGGGATCAAATCCCCGGGCGCGGTTTGCAGGAGACCGCGGCCCCCTCTCGCGTGAATTTTCGCGAAATTCGGGACCCGGGGTATCTCGCCCCAAAAACATAAAAGGCGCCAGCTTTGGCGCTTCACAACCTGCCGTTGTAGCTCAACTGGCAGAGCAGCTGCTTTGTAAGCAGCAGGTTTGCGGTTCAAGCCCGCACGACGGCTCCACAAGAAATGGAGGTAGCTTGTGAATACTGAAATGAACTTGCAGAGGATTCCTGTGGGCAAGCTCAAGCCCGCCAAGTACAACCCTCGAAAAGACCTGAAGCCGGGCGACCCGGCCTATGAGAAGATCAAGCGCAGCCTGCATGACTTCGGATATGTCGATCCCGTCATCTGGAACGAGGTAACCGGCAACATCGTCGGCGGTCATCAGCGGTACAAGGTACTGACGGCAGAGGGCGCAACGGAGATCGACTGTGTGGTCGTTCACATCGAAAACTCGCAGGATGAAAAGGCTCTAAACATTGCTCTGAATAAAGCAGTCGGCGAATGGGAGCCGGTCGCGCTGGCAGACCTGCTCTCTGACCTGCAGCAGTCCGGTTACGATCTCGGTGCCACCGGCTTTGATGCCGCCGAGGTGGATGACCTGTTCAGCAAGGTACATGACAAGGATGTCAAGGACGATGACTGCGAGCTGGAGCCGGATGAGGTGCAGCCCTTTGTGCAGCCGGGTGACGTGTGGACATTGGGTAGGCATCGGATGGTCTGCGGCGACAGCACCAACGCGGATGATGTGGTGTTGCTCATGGATGGCGTGAAAGCCAACCTCATCGTCACCGATCCACCCTACAACGTCGCGTATGAATCTGCGGACGGAAAATCCATCCAGAACGACAGCATGGCTGACGAGAAGTTCTACGAATTTCTGCTGGCCGCGTTCCGCAATATGGCTGCACATCTGGCAGAGGGTGGCAGTGCCTACATCTTCCATGCGGACACGGAAGGGTTGAACTTCCGCAGGGCTTTCAAAGAAGCGGGCTTCCATATCAGCGGCGTATGTATCTGGGTAAAGAATAGTCTCGTGCTCGGTCGTTCTCCATACCAGTGGCAGCACGAACCGGTGCTCTATGGCTGGCTGCCCAATGGCAAGCATAAATGGTTCTCCGACCGGAAGCAATCGACCATTTGGAACTTTGACAAGCCCAAGCGCAGCAAAGAGCACCCGACGATGAAGCCCATCCCTCTGCTGGCGTATCCCATCAAGAACAGCTCCGCGCCCAATGGCGTGGTGATGGATCTGTTCGGTGGTTCCGGCAGCACGCTCATGGCGTGCGAACAGACCGACCGCATCTGCCGCACGATGGAGCTTGATCCCCGGTATGCCAGTGTCATTGTGCTGCGCTACAGGGCGGAATACCCAGATGCGGAAATTCATGTGCTGCGGGGTGGACAGGAGCTCTCCTTGCAGGATGTACAGAAGTAGCGAAACGACAATGAAGGGAGGTGAGCTTCATGGCGACCAGAGGCAGAAAGCCCAAGCCGACAGCCCTCAAGGTGCTTGAGGGGAATCCGGGCAAGCGCCCGCTGAATGAAAACGAACCTATTCCGCCCAAGGGAAGCATCAAATGCCCGTCGTGGCTGCTGCCGGAAGCCAAGAAGGAATGGAAGCGACTGGCTCCCTCTCTGGAAGCGATGGGTGTGCTGACCATGGCGGATCTGACAGCCTTTGAGGGCTACTGTCAGGCATATGCCCGTTGGCGTGAGGCCGAGGATTTCCTGACGCAGCACGGCTCCATCTTCAAGACCCCATCCGGCTATGTGCAGCAGGTGCCGCAGGTGTCCATCGCCCAGCAAAATCTGAAAATCATGCAGTCCTTCTGCTCGGAGTTTGGCCTGACCCCGGCAACCCGCGCGCGGATCATCGCCGCCGGTAGCGGCAAAGAGGATGGTGCTTCAGACGATCCCATGGAGCAGCTGCTGAAGGGAGCGTGGTGACATGGCCTTTGATGAGCGAAAAGCCCAGCGCGTCATCCGCTTTATTGAAGTGTTAAAGCACACCAAGGGCGAGTTTCATGGAAAGCCTTTCGAGCTGCTCCCATGGCAGGAAAAGATCGTCCGGGATGTGTTTGGCACCGTACGCGAGGATGACCACACCCAGCGACAATACACTTCGGCTTACATCGAAATCCCGAAGAAGAATGGCAAGAGTGAGCTGGGCGCGGCCATCGCGCTGAACATGCTGGTCAACGATGATGAGTGGAAGGCGGAGGTTTATTCCTGTGCGTCTGACCGGCAACAGGCGGCCATCGTGTTCGACGTTGCTGTGGACATGGTAAAGCAGTCCCCGGCGCTCATGAAGCGCATCAAGATCATTCCGTCGATGAAACGCATGGTCTACCAGCCGACCGGCTCCATCTATCAGGTGCTGTCCAGCGAGGTTGCAACCAAGCACGGCCTGAACGTGTCCGCCTGCATCTTTGATGAGCTGCATACGCAGCCGACCCGCGCACTGTACGATGTCATGACACAAGGCTCCGGCGACGCCCGCAAGCAGCCTCTGTGGTTTTTCCTCACGACAGCGGGCACCGACCGCAACAGCATCTGCTGGGAGGTACATCAAAAGGCCCTCGATATTCTCGAAGGCCGCAAGGATGACCCGCGCTTTTATCCCGTGCTGTTTGGCCTGCCGGATGAGGCAGACTGGACGGACGAACGGAACTGGTATCGCGCCAATCCGTCGCTGGATTATACGATCTCCATCGACAAGGTGCGCGACGCTTACCGTAAAGCCCTGGAAACGCCTGCGGACGAGAACATGTTTCGCCAGCTGCGCCTGAACCAGTGGGTGAAGCAGTCGGTTCGCTGGATGCCCATGGACAAGTGGGACGATTGCGGCGGCGTCGTAAGTCCGTATGAGTTGGAAGGCCGTGCCTGCTATGGCGGTCTCGACCTGTCGAGCACATCCGATCTGACCACGCTGGTGCTGGTGTTTCCTCCGAACGACGAGACGGAGCCATATACGGTACTGCCATTCTTCTGGCTCCCGGAGGAAACGCTGCAGCTGCGTGTCCGGCGCGACCACGTCATGTACGACAAGTGGCAAAAGCAAGGCTACCTGATGACCACCGAAGGCAATGTGGTTCATTATGGCTTCATCGAGCAATTCATCTGCTAGCTGGGTGAGCGCTACAACATCCGCGAGATTGCCTACGACCGATGGAATGCGACCATGATGGTACAGGCGCTTCAGGATGACGGCTTCACCATGGTTCCTTTCGGGCAGGGGTATAAGGATATGTCCCCGCCGACCAAGGAGCTGATGCGCCTCGTTCTGGAGCACAAGATCAACCATGGTGGGCATCCTGTGCTGCGCTGGAACATGGACAATGCTTTCGTCCGTACTGATCCAGCGGGAAATGTGAAGATCGACAAGGAAAAATCCACCGAAAAGGTGGACGGCGCGGTTGCGCTGGTGATGGCACTTGACCGGGCTTTGAAGAACAATAATAGCGGCTCCGTGTATGATGATCGCGGGCTGCTTTTCATTTGAGGTGAACCATGCCAAGAACACCCAAGCGTCCCTGCCGCTATCCGGGCTGTCCCAATCTCTGTGACAGCGGTGTGTACTGCCGCATGCACAGCCAGTACAGCGCTGACAGGATGCGCGGAAGTGCTGCAGAGCGCGGCTATGATGGTAAATGGCGTGCTGCCCGCGACCGATACCTGCGGCGTAATCCGCTGTGCGCTGAGTGCCTGAAGGCAGGCATCCTCACCCCGTCGACGGTCGTGGATCACGTTATCCCGCATCGAGGGGATCAGCAGTTGTTCTGGGATGAAAAAAACTGGCAGCCCCTTTGCAAGAGCTGCCATGATCAAAAAACTGGGTTTGGGTTGTAATGCTTGTCAAATCTTAAGTTTTCCGAGAAGGTTCAGAATCCCACGTCCTGTACGCGCAACTTCACGTGATTCATCGTGCTGACCATCATCCCAATCGCTAACGTGTTCATGCTCGATGCGAATACCATCCTCGTCACTGTGGAAGGTGTATGTGTCGGTATCCTCGACATGATATGTATCCTCAGAGTCAAACGCCTTATATGAGCTCCGATACGTCTGGGTGCGACCATCATAAGAATCACGTTCTTCCACCAGGTTGTGGAGGCGCGATACTTCGTAGTCTGTAAAGCGACCGTTGCTCAAATCGATATGCTTGCCAATTTCGTCTTTGAGACGCTTCTTTTCTTTGCGATCCATCTGTATACTCTCCTCCTCCTTGGATTACCATTTGATCGGATGCCCAACTATACGTTCCAAAATGCTCATTTTGCGCAGAGCGTACTCAACGCCTTGCTTGAAGCCTTGATGACGTTGTTCTGTAGCGATACGCTTGATACCATCTGCCATGCTTTTACCGCCGTACT
>DVJV01000124.1 GCA_018716525.1 Candidatus Ventricola gallistercoris | reverse complement strand
AGTAACCGATGCCCAGCTGTTTGGCGACGGCTTCGCCGATTTCGCGTCCACCGCTGCCATATTCGCGTCCGATGGTAATGATCAAAGGCTTTTTCATAAACATGCCCTCCTTGTAATCAGCCTGAGCCTTTCGGCTGTCTATATTATATCACATATCCGGGGGGAACAGACAACTATTTTGCCAGAAGCTGGGAAGAAAGCGCCTGCTGTGCTCGTCTATATGATAGATAAAGGGGGAAATACATATGAGGAAAATGATGGCGTTTGTGCTGCTGAGCTGTGCGATGCTATGGGCCATGTGTGCCAAGGCGCAGGCCCAGATTGGCTTTGCCGAGGTGAATAACACACGGGTCAATGTGCGAAGCGCGCCCGGCGGGAAGATGCTCTTTCGCGTGGACGCACCGCAGAGCGTGTTTGTGTTTGAAGAGAAGGAGCAGGACGGGGCGCTCTGGTGCCATGTGACGACCAACCATGGAAAGGATACGGTGTCCGCATGGATCCGGGGCGACATGCTGCGATTTGTTGGCGAGGAGTTTGAAGGCGTGGTTAGCGTGCAGGCGGGCCAGCACTATGTGACCGGCCTGCGCGCAGATGGCACGGTAGCCATCATGGGCGATGACATGCCGCATTTGCCGTGCGTGGAGACGGTGAGGGGATGGCGCGACATGGTGCAGGTGAGTTCGTGGATCTGTGAAGCGTACGGGCTTGACAGCAGTGGCACGCTTCATGCGGTGGGGCGCGGTGCGTGGCTTGACGGCAGTAAAATGGCGCGGATGGATGGAAAGATGCCGTTTCCCATTGCGGAGGATGGAACGCTGGATTTGAGCGTTTATGTGCAGGTCTTGGAAGATGTCACGATTCCTGCATGGCTTGCCCCTCATCAAGATGAGGCGGTGCGCCGTGTGGCTGGCAAGCTGTACCATGTGCTGGCGGTTTTGACCGAGGAGGGGCGGATTTACGCAGACGAGAGCTTGGCCTCCGATGGATCGGGCGCGGTGAGCGCAGGAGGCTACCGGGATATGGATCTTTACTGGGAGTTCCTGCTGGCGCTGCGGAACGACGGCCGGGTGGACATCATGCCCGGGACATATCCGCTTGCGCAAGCGGTGAGCGGCTGGCGGCAGATCACAAAGATTGCTGCGGGTGAGCATCATGCGCTGGGCCTGCGCGAGGATGGCACGGTGTGCTACGCGGGGGACGATGCAGCCCATGCCGCGCAGGTCGGCGCGTGGCAGGATGTGGTGGATATTGCGGCAGGCCCGGGATACAGCATCGCGCTCAAGACGGATGGCACGGTTGTCATGGCCGGAAAATACGAGGGGTATGATCGCTGACGGTTTGTCATTTGCCGCGCTTTGTGCTACAATGCTTGTCAGGAAGCCGCGCGCCTCAAACAGGATCAGGCGGTTGCGGCGCCCGGAATTCAGAAGCGGGGGACAGGCACATGACGATCAGGCTATACGATCAGGACGCACGGCTGCTGCACTTTACCGCGACAGTGCGCACCTGTCAGCAAAAGGATGAACACTATCTGGTGACGCTCGATCAAACGGCGTTTTTCCCGGAGGGCGGCGGACAGGGGGCAGATCACGGCACGCTTGCGGGCGTGCATGTGCTCGATGCGCACGATGTGGACGGCGAGGTGCTGCATCTGACAGACGGGCCGCTCACGCCGGGCGAGCAGGTGGAAGGCCAGGTGGATGGCGCCAGGCGGCTGTCGATGATGCAGCAGCACAGCGGCGAGCATATCTTTTCCGGGCTGGTGCACAAGCTCTATGGCTATGACAATGTGGGCTTTCACATCGGTTCGGAAGCCGTGACGATGGATTTTAACGGCCCGCTGACCGAGGAGGACGTGCGCCGCATTGAGACGCTGGCCAACGAGGCCGTGTGGGCCAACCTGCCGGTGGAGACGACCATCCCGCCCAAGGAAGAGCGCGAGCGGATGACCTACCGCAGCAAGAAGGCGCTCTCCGGCGATGTGCGCATCGTGAATATCCCGGGCGTGGATACGTGCGCCTGCTGCGGCACGCATGTGGCGCAGACGGGCAGCGTCGGGCAGATCAAGGTGCTGAGCGTGCAAAAGTACAAGAGCGGTGTGCGCGTATCCATCCTCTGCGGCGTGCGCGCGCTGGCGCAGGAAAACGAGATGCTCGATCAGGTGCACCGCGCGGCGGTGGCGCTCTCCGTCAAGCAGAGCGAGGTGGCGGATGCTGTCGGCCGCCTGCTGGCAGAGCGCGACGCCCTGAGGGCGCAGTGCGACGGTCTGGGCGTGCGGATCTTTGAGATGCTGGCCAAGCAGGAGGAAAACAAGGCTGTGCGCGTGGTGGCGTGCGATGCGCTGCCCGCTTCCCAGGCGCGGCGCGCGGCGGGGCAG
Source organism: Candidatus Ventricola gallistercoris (assembly GCA_018716525.1). GTDB lineage: Bacteria > Bacillota > Clostridia > Christensenellales > Aristaeellaceae > Ventricola > Ventricola gallistercoris. Next base: position 7,806 of record DVJV01000124.1, on the reverse strand, counting down.
CTGTGCGCAGGCGCAAGGCTGGGGCTGGTGCTGGTGCCGCGCGAGGGCGGCTGGAGCTTTGCCTGCTCATCGGAGACGGAGGATGTGCGCCCTGTCACGCGCAAGCTGTGCGAGGCATTCGGCGGACGCGGCGGCGGGCCCAAGGATATGACACAGGGTGTCCTCGGCGCTGCGGATGTGCAGGCCATTCGCGCGCTGCTGGAACAGGCATAAAAGGGCAAAAGACCCCGGGGATCTTTAAAGGAAGAGAGATCCCCGGGGTTTTGTTGTGGAAAGGGGCTTGATGGGAGGCTGTCTCTTTTTCGCTTCTCCTGGCACAACGCGCTCTGGCATCGGCATAAATCCGCATGGGAACAAAAGGGAAGAAATTCCCCTGTGGCAAGCGGTCAGGAGTCGTGTCTTCCGCTCAGGTTGCCCGTGGCGGGGTTGTCGATCAGCTTTCCATCCTGTGTGAAGCGGGAACCATGGCAGGGGCAATCCCATGAGTGTTCCTGCGGATTCCATTTGAGCGCGCAGCCCAGGTGCGGACAGCGCCGGACGGAGGGCGTCAGCAGGCTGGCTACGGCTTCAAAGCCATTGATGGCCAACTGCGGGCGCAGAATCGAGCGCGACGGGGAGAACACCTCCGCAAAGGGATTTGCCTTTCCCTGAACGAGGTCGCACAATATCATGGCGGCGACCATGGAAGAGGTCATGCCCCATTTGTTGAAGCCGGTGGCCACATAAAGGCCCGGTGTGGAGGCGGAGTAGGGGCCGATGTACGGGACGCCGTCCAGGCTCATGCAGTCCTGCGTGGCCCAGTGGGCAGTCTCCCGGGCTTTGGGGTAGTGCTTTGCGGCGAAGTCGCGCAGCTCCTGCCAGGCGCCGCCCTGTTTTCCGGTCCGGTGGTCTCCGCCGCCCACCAGCAGCAGGTCTTCGTAATTGCGAAAGGACATCCCGGTCTGCGCCGCATCCACATACATACCGTTGACGTCTGCGGCATTGTGGTAGGCGATGACATAGGAGCGGTGCTGGTACAGCTTGAGAAAATAGCTGCCGTGCTTGTTGAGAAAGGGAAAGTGGGTGGCGACGATGATCTTTTTAGCGCAAATCCGACCGCGGTCGGTTATGGCCGTGGTGCCCTGAAGCGCGCGCACGGGCGTGTGCTCATGGATGTGCAGCCCCGCTGAAATGCCGCTCACGAATTTCAGCGGGTGAAACTGGGCCTGGCGTTTGAATGCGATGGCCCCGGCGACCGCAAAGGGCAGGGGAATATGGTCGGCCCATTGTGCGCAAAAGTCCAGCTGCTCTACGGCCATGCATTCCCGCTCGAGCGCCTGGCGGTCAGACAGGGCGTAGACATAGGCATCTTTTTCTTCAAAGTTGCAGTCTATGCCGCGGCACAGCTCCCGGTATTTTTGCAGCGCCGCTTCATTGGCGTGCAGGTATTGGGCCGCCCGGTTTTTGCCGAACCGGCGGATCAGCTGGTCGTAAATCAGTCCGTGCTGGCTGGTGATCTTGGCGGTGGTGTTCCGGGTGATGCCGCTGCAAATCGTCCTGGCTTCTGCCAGCACATAGGGCACGCCGGCCTGGTGAAGCAGGTATGCGCACAGCACGCCTGCCATGCCGCCTCCGATGATGAGCACATCGGTGCTGATGTCCCCCTTCAGGGGTAAAAAGTTCGGGGCTTCCCACGTCTGTTCCCAAAGCGATGCTTCCATGTACATGCTCTCCCATCTTCGTTTTCAGATAGTATCCGGCGGGAAAGAAAAAGTATGCCCGGTATCCGCTCCAAAAAGACGCATAGCGGTGCCCGGTGTGGCATAGGATGTTTTGGGGGATGGTATTGATGAATAATAAGCCATGGAAAACCTATGCGCTCTATATCCTGGGCGTGGAGGCTGTCGGGGCGCTGTCGGGATTTTTGACCCGGGAGGGCGCGCAGATCTACAGCCAGGCCATTGCAAAGCCGCCGCTGTCGCCGCCGGCCATCGTGTTTCCCATCGTATGGAGCATTTTGTTTTTGCTGATGGGCATCAGCGCCGCGCGGATTGATCTTGCGCCGGTGTCCGCTGCCCGGTCGCAGAGCCTGATGCTCTTCTTCCTTCAGCTGGCGTTCAACTTCTTCTGGAGCATCATCTTCTTCAATCTGCAGCGCTTTGGGTTTGCTTTTGTCTGGCTGATGGCGCTGTGGGTGCTCATTGGGCTGATGATTCTTTCCTTCCGCAAGGTGGACCCGCTCGCCGCGTGGCTGCAGGTGCTCTATTTTCTGTGGGTGACGTTTGCGGCCTATCTGAACTTTGGCGTGTGGTGGCTCAACCGGTGATGCGCCAGACGTAACGCGGTTTTGGCATATTGAAAACGGCCGTCTTCCAGAATGGGAAGGCGGCCGCAGTTTGATATGCAATATGTGGGATGAAGAAAGCGGGTCTGTGCCTTTTCGTGTATCAGCTCAGCGGAATCGTGAATGCGTGCTGCATATCCTCATCCGTGGGCGTGTATGTGTCGGACCAGAAGAATTCATCTTCGCGCACGTAGACGGGGATGAATGTCAACGATTCGGCCGGCTGGGTCAGCGTGTAGGCGGCGTAGTGGTACACGGAGCCGTCGACGTCAGCGCCCATGGATGTGCCGTTGCACAGCGCTTCGCCCGGAGTGGTGCGCACGACGAATTCCCAATGCCCTTCGCCGGATGCGAGGGCTTCCGCGGCCGGCTTGTCCGCATTTGCGCTGCGCACCTGGAGCGCAAAGTCCAGCCGGGCAAATGTCGCGGCGAGCGAGGTGATGGTGCAGGTGTCCTCGCCCAGCGAGAAGGTCGTAGGCTCACTGAGCACGAATACATCCGGCGCTTCGGTGGTGAATGTGGCCGTGATCTGGTCCACACACTCCAGCGCACCCGCTGCGATGAGCCGCTCGTCGGTGTTCATCGCCTTCCATCGTGCCGGGTCGATGCCCGCCGGGGCAGGCTGGTTGTAGCCGAAGAAGGATAGATCGCCGTCGTCTGCGGTCAGCAGGATGCCCTGCTCCAGGGCCTGAGAGGCGAGGGCGGCATAGTCCTCCATGGAGGCCGAGTAGGAGCCGTCTGCATCGGGCGTGCCGTATTCTTCGAGCGTGGTTTCTTTTACCGGAAGCGTCGGGCGCAGCACGTAGAGCGTCAGCGTCCAGGTCACCGGTTCGGTCGCCACACCGTAGGGCAGTGCAGACGTCTCATCGGCCAGGAGCGCGGCGTCAAAGTTGAAGTGCCCGAGGGTTTCGCCCACCCCGCCGCGCAGCGGCATCCAGATGCCGGTGCTGGCATCCGTGCCCATGCTGGATGCGCCCAGGAAATAGTCTTTCGCTTCGGCCTGGAAGCCGTGCACCTGCGCGGGCACCGGCTGCCCACCGGTCTGCGCGGTGATGTGGGGGTAGAGGTAGACGCTCGGGGCGCCCGGCACATGCTCGATATCCAGCGCCAGGGAGAGCGACATGCCGTCAAACACGGCGTCGCTCACGGTCATGACGGCATACGGGCTCTCCACACGCTCGTCAATTTCCTGAATGTGCTTTAAGTAGGTGTCGTTTTGCGCCTGATCTGCGTGGAAAGCGAGCACGCCAAAGCGCACCGCCGCGTAGGCCGACGCGGTGAGCAGCAGCGCCAGCAGCGCAAAGGCCAGCGATACCGACAGCTTGCGGTGAATCTGCGGGGAAGCCTTTGCATGCGCGCTGCGCAGGATGTCCGCCTGCATGGAAGAAGTCAGGCGCAGCGCGGAAAGCCGGGCGTCGATGGCGCGGCGGAGATTCACTTCCTCATTCATCGAGAACCCACCTTTCCAAACGCGGTTTCAGCTTGCTTTGCGCCTTTTTGAGCCTGCGGTAAAAGCCGGAGAGGGTCAGGTGCAGCGCCGCGGCGCACTCCGTAGCGCTCATGTCCTGGTAGTAGTGCAGCAGCAGAATTTCCCGGTAGCGGGGCTCAAGGGCCATCACCTCGCGCACGACGCTGTCGTCCTCCGCCGTAAATTCACAGGTGCCGGGCGGCAGGTCTTCCAGCGCCACCCGCATGTCCGTGTGGCGCAGCCAGGCGCTGCGGCGAATGTCCCGGCAGGTGTTCACGGTGATGGAGATCACCCAGGTGCGGGTGTGCTGGGGCTCGCGAAGCGTGTCCATCTTGCGGTAAACCTTGAGGAAAACGTCTTGCATCGCATCCTCGGCGAGGGTGCGGTTGCGCAAGAGCAGGTAGCACAGGCGCAGCACATCGTCGCCCATCTCCTGCATCAGGGCGGTGAACTGCGCGTCAAGGCGGTCCCGATCGCAGGCTGGGATGCTTTTTTGCGCCACATTTTCCCCTCCCTTCTATTAGACGATGCAGGCGCGCCGTTTTTGGACAGATTTTTTTCCCGTTTTCGAATTTCTTATGATTCAATGATGAAGGATTGCTCCATGCCGCAGGCGGGCATCAGCCCATGTCCTTGGCCATGGCCACCAGATAGGTGTAGATCTGCAAACGATAGCGCTCGTAGAGCCCCAGGTCGATGTAGAGCTGCTTGTAGTACTTAAAGAGCGAGGCCTTGGTGGTCATCACCTTGGCCGGTGATACGCTGGCAGAGAGCGAATGCTTTTTCTGGCGCGCGTAGTAGTACACCGGCGTGCGCATGGCATAAAAGCTCTCCGCATAGCGGATGTATTCGAGGTTGAAGAGCATGTCTTCCGACCAGGTGAATTCCTCGTTGCAGCGGATGCCGTGCTCCATGATGATGTCGCGCCGGTAGAGCTTGTTCCACATGACGCCATAGTAGAAGCTGGCCGGTTCCTCCATCAGGTGGCGGGCAAACTGCGGCTTGTCCATGCGCACATCCGGCGGCAGGAAGCCATACACCGACGTGCGCCCGTCCGGCATCACGGAGCAGTAGTGGCAGATGAGCAGATCGCACCGGCTCTCTTGCGCGGATTCGACCATCAGGCGGGTGGCGTTGCGGTCAAGAAAGTCGTCCGAATCGACAAACTGCAGGTATTCGCCCTGTGCGCGCTCAATGGCGACGTTGCGCGTGCCGGATACGCCGGAATTCTCCTTGTCGATGACGATCATCCGGGAATCGAGCCGCGCGTACATCCGGCAGATCTCCAGGCTGGAATCGCTGGAGCCGTCGTTGACCAGCAGCACCTCGATGTTTTCATAATTCTGGCGCTTGATGCTCTCCAGGCAGGGCACCAGATCCAGGGCGGAATTGTAGATGGGCACGATGATGGATACGAGCGGGTGATCCATGAAACCGCCTCCTTTGAAAGCAGGGGATTGCCAGACCATTATAGCATGGACAGGCCAAAAGAGAAAGAGCGGGAATCCCCGTTTCCGGTTTGACAAAACGGCGCTTCGGGAGTATCATATACCCCGACTGACACGCGGGAAAAAAAGGAGCGCATATCCGTGGAAAACATCGCATACTACAATGGAAAGATCTCCTCCATCGAGGAGATGACCATCCCCATGAACGAGCGCAGCAGCTATTTCGGCGACGGCGTGTATGACGCCATGTTCACCGTCAGGCACATACCGCTGCAGCTTGACGACCATCTCAGGCGGTTTTACCGCTCGGCGCAGAAGATCGACATTGAAATCCCGATGGCGTTTGACGAGCTTCGCGCGCTGGTGCTCGACTTTTGCCGCCGGGTGGACAGCCCCGACGCCATGGCCTATGTGCAGGCGACGCGCGGGGTGGGCATGCGCGGCCACGCATACTGCTATGCGGGCGAGCGGGCGAGCCTGTGGGTGTGGGTCAAGCCGGATGTGCTCGACCCCATGGACAGGACGTACCGGTGCATCACGCACGAGGATACGCGCTACTTCCACTGCGATATCAAGACGATCAACCTGCTGCCCAACGTGATCTACACCCAGCGCGCCCAGGAAGCCGGGTGCGACGAGACTATTTTGCACCGGGGCGAGCGCGTGACGGAATGCGCGCATTCCAACGTGCATATCCTCAGGGGTGGCGCGATGCAGACGGCCCCGTGCGACAACCTGATTTTGCCGGGCATCACCCGGGCGCACCGCATTGCGCAGTGCCGGCAGATGGGCATACCGGTGATCGAGGAGCCCTTCACCGTTGCGCAGATGATGGAGGCGGATGAGGTGTTTTTCACCAGCGCGAGCGCGCTGTGCTGCCGCGTGGGCGAGATCGACGGCAAGAAGGTAGGCGGACGCGCGCCGGAGCTCATCGGGCGCATTCAGCGCGCGGCGTGGGAAGAGGCGCTTGAAGAGGTTCGGCAGCTCGGGGGCTGAGCCGCAGCAAGGCAGATGGGGGAGCAAGCCTCCCGGAAAGGCGGAAAAAACCATGAAGGACGTAGCGTATTACAATGGAAAGATCGCGCCCATCGCGGAGATGATGGTGCCCATGAACGACCGCGCCTGCTACTTTGGCGACGGCGTGTACGATGCCACCTGCGCGGTCAACCACGTGCCGATGGCGCTGGATGACCACATCGACCGCATTTACCGCAGCGCGAAGCTCATCGATATCGACATTCCGATGAGCAAGGAAGAGATGAAGCGGATGCTGCTGGATCTCGTCTCGCGCGTGGAGGGCGATGTGCTCTTTGTCTACTGGCAGGTGACCCGCGGCGTGGGCATGCGCGGCCATGCGTACAGCAACGCCGGCGACAAGCCGAGCATCTGGGCTTTTGTGCGCCCGAACAAGATGCGCGATCCCTACGGTGCATACCGCTGCATCACGCTGGAGGACAAGCGCTTCTTCTACTGCAACATCAAGACGATCAACCTGCTGCCGGCGGTCATGGCCAACCAGCGCGCAGAGGAAGCCGGGTGCGACGAGGCGATCTTCCACCGCGGCGACCGGGTGACGGAGTGCTCGCACTCCAACGTGCACATCATCAAGAACGGTGTGCTCAAGACGGCGCCGTGCGATGAGCTGATCCTACCGGGCATCACGCGCGCGCACATCCTGGCCATCTGCAAGGCGCAGGGCATTCCGGTGGTGGAGGAGCCCTTCACCGTGAAGGAGATGATGGAGGCTGACGAGATCTTCTTCTCCAGCTCCAGCGCGCTGACCTGCCGCATTCGGAACATCGATGGGCAGGATGTCGGCGGAAAGGACGAAAAGACGTTTGCGGCCATTCGCGATGCCTATCAGCGCGAGCTCGAGGCCGAGTGCGGACGGCACTGACCGCAGACTTTACGGATTTAAAACACCCCGGGGGAAGGCGGTATCGTGGCCTTCTCCCGGGGTGCGGTTGTGACCAAGCCCTGTTGCGAGACATGCGGGCGAAGCGTGTGCGCATTCCGCTTTGCCCGGGATGGGCGAGGCGCAATGGCGCTCAGCTTCGCCCCAGCGCTTTTTTCAGGGTGAGCAGCAGCAATCCGTCGCTTTGCGCGATCTGCATTCGCGAGAGCGAAAGCCGCCCTTCGCAGCACAGGCGCATGATTGCCACGCGCAGCAGCGAGGAAAAGAGCTGTTCCAGGCGGATGTAGCCGCTCTCCGTCTGCCGCCGCCGCAGCTCCGACGTGCCGTAGATGGCAAAGATCTCGTAGCGGTAGCGTGCCCAGAGCTGGTCGGCAAAGCGGTCGGCCAGGTGTGGTGTGCGGAAGGAATAGTACTCCAGCAGCCGCTGGATCTCGTCGATATCGGCAAATACTCCGCTGACACAGGCATCTGCGCGGCTGGTTTCCAGCAGCGCGAGAATGCGCTCGCAGTCTCCCTGCGTTTCATTTCTGGCAATCAAGGGCGGCCCTCCCCGTCTTCAAATCTGTATTCAATCTATGACGGGCAGCCTTGCACAAGAACCGCAAAGGCGCTTTGGGCAGCAAAAGCCGCTGGCAAAGGCCCGTGCGCACAG
>DVJV01000123.1 GCA_018716525.1 Candidatus Ventricola gallistercoris | reverse complement strand
CTGCTTCCGCTGCGCGCCGTCAGCGCGCTGAGCGTGGCGCTCTACGGCATGTTCCTGGCGGTCATCGTGCCGTCCGCGCGGCGCAGCAAAGTGGTGGCGGCGCTCATCCTCATCAGCTTTGCGCTAAGCTTTGTGTCGGGCCATGCGCCGGTGCTCGCCTCGCTTTCGGATGGCACGCGCACCATCGTGCTGACCGTGGCCATCTCTGCGGCGGCGGCGCTGATCTTCCCGGTCAATCTGGAGAATCCGGAGGCTTCCCATGACGCATAATGTCTATCTGTATATCGCCATCATGGCAGGGGTGAGCTTTGCCATCCGCGTGCTGCCGCTCACGCTGATCCGCCGGCCGATCACCAACCGGTTTTTGCGCTCGTTTTTGTACTACGTGCCATACGTGACCCTCGCCGTGATGACGTTCCCGGCCATTGTCGAGGCCACGCAGACGCCCGTGGCCGGCGCGCTTGCGCTGGTGGTGGGCATCGCGCTGGCATTTGGCGGCGCGAGCCTGTTCAAGGTGTCGGCCACATGCTGTGTGACGGTGCTGCTGGTGGAGCTGCTGCTTTGCCGGTGAGCGGCGTGAAAGCCGTTGACAACGGGCAGATTCCGCGATATAATGGCCTCACATAGGCTCCCGTTGAAGAAGAGGAAGTACGCGCGCATCGCCATCAGAGAGGGCGGGCCCACAGGCTGCAAGGCCGCCCGGGAAGGATCACGCGGAAGAGTCGCTTCGGAGGGCGCGGGTGAGGGGCGTGTGCCTTCAGCCTGCGCGGGTGCGCCCGGTACAGCGCACAGAGGCGCCCCTTTGCAAAGGCAAAGCGGCGTAAATGAAGGTGGTACCACGCGGGTGTCCTGCGTCCTTTGGGACGGGGGCACCTGCTTTTTTTGACAGGAGGATCGCCATGAATGTATCCGCACAGATGGTTCCGGGGCTGACGGCGCTGCTCGTCGGCGCGGTGCTCACGTTTTTTGCCGGCAAGCTGTGTCACCGGGAGAAGGATGTCACGCAGGTCAAGCTCATCGGCGTGGGGCTGGCGGTGATCGGCGCGATTCTGGTCTTTCTGCCGTGACGGGCACAACCGGGTTGTGCCGGGGCATGGCGCGCGAGGCGGGCTTTAGACAATGCAGACAGTGCTGCAACTTTTAAGGGGCGGCGTGGGAAAGGAAGAAAACATGGAAACGAGCAAGATGCAGGAGATGGACAAGGTCTACAATCCCCAGGCGATTGAGGCGGAGCTTTACCGCGAATGGGAGGAGTCGGGCGCGTTCAAGGCACACCGGGTGGCGGGCAAGAAGCCCTTCACCATCGTGATGCCGCCGCCCAACATCACGGGCCAGCTGCACATGGGCCACGCCATGGATAGCGTGATGCAGGACAGCCTGACCCGCTACCACCGCATGAAGGGCGATCCCACGCTCTGGCTGCCGGGCACCGACCATGCGTCCATCGCCACGGAGGTCAAGATCGTGGAGGCCATGCGCAAGGAAGGCCTGACCAAGGAAGACGTGGGCCGCGAGGGCTTCCTCAAGCGCGCATGGGCTTGGAAAAACGAGTACGGCGGACGCATTGTGCGCCAGACGCGCCGCATGGGCAACAGCTGCGACTGGAGCCGCGAGCGCTTTACGATGGACGAGGGCTGCTCCCGCGCGGTGACGGAGGTCTTCAACCGCCTGTATGAAAAGGGCCTGATCTACCGCGGCAACCGGATGATCAACTGGTGCCCGTGCTGCTGCACGTCCATCTCCGACGCGGAGGTGGAGTATGAGACGCAAAACGGCCACTTCTGGCACCTGCTCTACCGCGTGAAGGAGACCGGCGAGCTGCTGGAGCTGGCGACCACGCGCCCCGAGACGATGCTGGGCGACACCGCCGTGGCGGTCAACGCGGAAGACCCGCGCTATGCGCACCTGCGCGGCTGCCACGTGATTCTGCCGCTGATCGAAAGGGAGATCCCCATCGTGTGCGACGAGCACGCCGACATGACCAAGGGCACGGGCGTGGTGAAGATCACCCCGGCGCACGATCCCAACGACTTTGAGGTGGGCCAGCGCCACAACCTGCCGCTGGTGCGCGTGTTCACGTACGACGGACACATGACCGGCGCGGCGGATAAGGCCGCGGCGGATGCGCTGTTTGACAGCGGCAAGGCGTCTGTGGGCGAGCCGCGGGTGCTCGACTGCGGCAAGTATGCCGGAATGCCGGTGCTGGAGGCGCGCAAGGCCATCGTGGCGGATCTGGAAGCGGCGGGCTGCCTCAAGAAGGTGGAGCCGCTCTCCCATGAGGTGGGCACGTGCTACCGTTGCCACACGACCATCGAGCCGATGGTGTCCAAGCAGTGGTTTGTGAAGATGGCGCCGCTGGCCGAGCCCGCCATCGAGTGCGTGAAAAACGGCGAGACGCGCTTTGTGCCTGAGCGCTTTGCCAAAAACTACATGACGTGGATGGAGAACATCCGCGACTGGTGTATCTCCCGCCAGCTGTGGTGGGGCCACCGCATTCCGGCGTGGTATTGCCAGGAGTGCGGCGAGGTCATCGTCGCGCGCCAGACGCCGCAGGTCTGCCCCAAGTGCGGCTGCACGCACCTGGAGCAGGACGAGGATGTGCTGGATACCTGGTTCTCCTCGGCGCTGTGGCCGTTCTCCACGCTGGGCTGGCCGGATCAGACGGAGGATCTCGCCTACTTCTATCCCACCAGCGTGCTGGTGACGGGGTATGACATCATCTTCTTCTGGGTGGCGCGCATGATCTTCTCGGGCATCGAGCAGATGGGCAAGCCGCCGTTCCACACGGTGCTCATTCACGGCCTGGTGCGCGATGCGCAGGGCCGCAAGATGAGCAAATCGCTGGGCAATGGCGTCGATCCGCTGGAGATCATCGACCAGTACGGCGCGGATGCGCTGCGCTTCTCGCTGGTGATGGGCGTCAGCCCCGGAAACGACATGCGCTTCTCCACGGACAAGGTGGAATCCGCGCGCAACTTTGCCAACAAGATCTGGAACGCCAGCCGCTTTGTGCTCATGAACCTGGGCGATGAGGCGCAGTCGCTGGAGGGCAAGACGTTCTGCGCGGCGGATCAGTGGATTCTCGCCCGCCTGAATGAGACGATCCGCGAGGTCTCCGCGCACTTTGAGGAGTATGACCTCGGCCTGGCCGCCCAGAAGATCTACGACTTTGCGTGGAGCGAGTTCTGCGACTGGTACATCGAGCTGGCCAAGGTGAGCCTTGCCGGAGAGGGCCGCGCGGCGACGTGCGCTGTGCTGCGCCATGTGCTCATCTGCCTGCTCAAGATGCTGCATCCGTTCATGCCGTTCATCACCGATGCGGTGTATCGCCACATTCCGGGAACGGAAGGCACGATCATGCTGGCGGACTGGCCGCAGGCCGTCCCCGCGTATGATTTTGCTGCGCAGGCGCGCGAGATGGAGGGCGTCATGGATGTCATCCGCGCGGTTCGCAACCTGCGCGCGGAGATGAATGTATCCGTCGGCCGCCGTGCGCACCTCATCCTGCGCCCGAAGGCCGGCTGGGAAGCGGCCATGGCGCACGCGGGCGAGTACTTTAAGCGCCTGGCCTGGGCCAGCGAGGTGCAGCTCATCGGCGCGGTCGAGGAGGCGCAGGGCCGCACGGTCTGTGCGGTGAGCGAGGCGGCGGAGCTGTTCATCCCGCTGGGCGATCTGGTGGATATCGCCAAGGAGATCGCGCGCCTGACCAAGGAGCGCGACAGCGTGCAGCGCGACATCGAGCGCGGCGAGGCGAAGCTGAACAACCCGGGCTTTACCGGCAAGGCGCCAGCACAGCTCGTGGAGCAGGAGAAGGAGAAGCTGGCTGTCAGCCGCGATAAGCTTTGCAAGCTGGATGCACGGCTTGAAGACCTCACAAGCATGTGATCCAAAAGGGCGCCCTCTTCCCAAGGGAGAGGGCTGCCCCTGTTTTTCGACGAAGTGCACGGAGGGGAGGGATTCCCTGTGACGGAACAGGAAGCGATCGACAGGATTCACAGCGTCTATCCGACGGGTAAGAAAAACGGCATTGAGAACATGCGCGCGCTGATGGCCCGCCTGGGCAATGTGCAAAGCCTTCTGACGATGGTGCACGTGGCGGGCACAAACGGTAAGGGCTCCTGCTGCGCGATGATCGAGCGGATGCTCCGGGAGGCGGGGTACAAGACGGGCCTGTACACGTCGCCCTATATCGAGCGCTACAACGAGCGCATCCGCATCAATGGCGTGCCCATCGCGGGCGATGCGCTTGCGGCGCTGGTGGAGTGCGTCTGGCCTGCTGTGGAGGCATGCGAGCGCGACGGCATTCACATCACCGAGTTTGAGCTGGGCACGGCGCTGGCGCTGATGCACTTTGGGATGGAGCACGTGGACGTGGCCATCATCGAGGTGGGGCTGGGCGGCAGGCTCGATCCGACGAACATCATCAAGCCCGCGGTGACGGTGATCACCGAGGTGGGCATGGACCACATGCAGTATCTGGGCAACACGATCGAGGAGATCGCCCTGGAAAAGGCCGGCATCATGAAGCGTGGGGTGCCGGTGGTGCTCGGCCAGCAGGAAAAGGCGGTGCGCGCGGTGCTGCTGGCGGCAGCCCGGGGGCTGGATATTCCGGTGATCGACCCGGATGCGCAGAATGTGCATGAGGACAGCCGCAGCGTGACGTTTGACGTGCGGCTTGGCGGCGAGCGGATCAAGGCGCTTCGCGTGGCGCTGTGCGGACGCCACCAGGCGGAAAATGCCTGCGCGGCGCTGGGAGCCGTCTGGGCGCTCAAAAAGCACGGCCTGAATGTGCCTGTCGAAGCCGTAAGGCGCGGCATGGCCAGCGTGTCCTGGCCGGGCAGGCTGGAGTACTTTGGAAATGTGCTGCTCGACGGGGCGCACAATGACCCCGGCGTGCGTGCGCTGTGCGCCTACTGCGATGCGTGGCTTGCGCGCGAGCGCACGGTGCTGGTCTCCTGTATGATGGGCGATAAGGAGACGGACAAGATGTGCCAGCGCCTTTCAAGCCGCGTGCAGTGCGTCGTGTGCACGCAAGTCGATGTTCCGCGCGCCATGGAGGCGCAGGCACTGGCCGATACGTTTGCCAGGCACGGCGTGCAGACCTTCGTGGAAGAGGAACCGCAGCGCGCGCTGGAGCGTGCGCGTCACATCGCCGGGCGGGAGGGGACCGTGCTTGTGGCCGGTTCACTGTACCTGATCGGCGCAATCCGAACGGCACTGAGGAAAGAAAAGGAGTTTGCGCATGTCATTTGAGCACATCAGCGTCATGCTGGAAGAGACCGTGGACATGCTCGGCGTGCGGCCCGGCGGCATCTATGTGGATGGCACGCTGGGCGGCGGCGGGCACAGCGCGGAAATTCTGCGCAGGCTCGGCGGCACAGGCCACCTCTACGGCATCGACCGGGATCAGGACGCGCTCAACGCGGCGACGGAGCGCCTTGGCGGCGCGGGCAATTTCACGGCCATCAAGGGCAATTTTCACGATGTGCGGACGCTGCTCGCCGGGAAGGGCGTTGACCGGATCGACGGCATGATGATCGACCTGGGCGTCAGCTCCTATCAGCTGGATACTGCGGAGCGGGGCTTTTCCTACCACGCCGATGCGCCGCTGGATATGCGCATGGACAGGCAGCAGGCACTCACCGCGCGCGACATCGTCAACACCTGGCCGGAGGCGGAGCTGGTGCGCATCCTGCGCGACTATGCAGAGGAAAAGTGGGCGGTGCGCATCGCGCAGATCATATTGGAACACCGAGCCCAAAAGCCGCTGGAAACGACGGAGGATCTGGTTGCCTGTGTGGATGCGGCGATCCCCAAGCGGGTGCGGATGCAGGAGAGCGGCCACAGCGCGCGGCGCACGTTTCAGGCGCTGCGCATCGCCGTCAACGACGAGCTCGATCCGCTCAAAGACGCCATCGAGGATATGACGCGGCTGCTTTCTCCCGGTGGACGCCTGGCAGTGCTGACATTCCACTCGCTGGAGGACCGGATCGTCAAACAGACGCTGCGAAGGCTTTCCAATCCGTGCACGTGTCCGCCGAAGATTCCGGTGTGCATTTGCGGCAAGAAGCCGACGGTGCGCGTGCTCGGCGGCGGAGGCATCAAGCCCTCCCGCGAAGAGGTGGAGCGCAACCCGCGTGCGCGCAGCGCCATGCTGCGCGGGTGCGAAAAGCTCAAAACGCAGGATGGCCAGTGAGCCGTGGGAAAAAGGAGGAAGCGGCCATGCGCCGGAGCGACCGGGAAGTGACGGATACAAAGGAGATCGTGCAGATGCTCCTTCGATGCACGGCGCTGAGCCTCGCCTTTGGCGGAAAGACGCCTTATGTGGTGCCGCTGAGCTTTGGCGTGGCGCAGCAGGGGGAGCACCTTGCGCTTTACATGCACTGCGCCCCGGAGGGGGAGAAGCTTGCGCGCATGGCGGCTGACCCGCACGTGGCCTTTGCCGCCTACCGGAGCGGGCCGCTGTCGCAGGCGCCGGTTGCGTGCGGCTATTCTACGGACTATGAGAGCGTGTGCGGAAGCGGCGTGCTCAGGATCGTGCAGGGAGAGGAAAAGCAGGCGGGCCTTCAGGCGATCATGGCGCACTACGCGCCCGGGCGTCCCTTTGAATTTGAGCCGCGCGAGCTTTGCGGCGTGACCGTGCTCAGGCTCGATGTGCAGGCCATTACCGGCAAGCGGCGCGCGACGCAGACGCCTTGACGGACAGGATACCATCAATCAATAAACATCACCACTGCCAGGAGGGAATGCCATGCCGCGCCTTTACGTCGTCGCCACGCCGATTGGCAATCTGTCGGACATCAGTCCGCGTGCGCTTGAGATCCTGCGCACGTGCGATCTGATCGCCGCGGAGGATACGCGCGTGACGCGCGGATTGCTCAATCACTTTCAAATCGGCACGCCGTGCGTCTCCAACCACCAGCACAACGAAGCAAGCCGCGCACAGCCGCTCATTGCGCGCATGGTAGAGGAAGATCTGACCGTGGCAGTCGTCACGGATGCAGGCACGCCGTGCATCAGCGATCCGGGAAGCGTGCTCGTGCGCGAGGCGGCGCAATCGGGCGTGGAGGTGCTCGCCGTGCCGGGCCCCACGGCCATGGCCAGCGCGCTGAGCGTGAGCGGGTTTGACACGCGCGAGTTTGCGTTTTACGGCTTTCTGCCCCGGCAAAAGCGGGAACTGGAGGAAAAGCTGCTCGCCATTGCGCGAAGCGGCGTGCCCGTGGCGGTGGTGCACGAATCGCCGCACAGGGTAATTGACCTGATGCGCGTGGTGTGCGATACGCTGCCGGGGTGTCGGGTGAGCGCGAGCTGCGACCTCACCAAGCTGCACGAAAAGACGGTGCGCGGCACGGCAAAAGAGGTGCTTGACGCGCTTCTGGCCAACGAAAAGGCGGAAAAGGGCGAGTATTGCCTGGTGCTCGATCTGCACGATGTGCAGGTTGACCAACCCGTGGCAGCCCCGGATGCCAGCCTGGAAGCGCGGATCTTTGAGGCGATGCTCGCGGGGTGCGATTTGCGGCAGGCGGGCGAGCGGCTGATGGAGCAGGGCGAAAAGCGCAACGACGTCTACCGCGCGCGCACATCTGTGCAGCGGTTTTTGCAGGATTTGCTCGATGAAATGGAGGATGATGGCGATGAATGAGACTCTGGAGCTGCTCATGGCGCGCAAGAGCGTGCGCGTCTATGAGAAGGAAGCGATGCCCGAAGCGGATGTACAGGCGATCCTCAATGCCGCCGTGCAGGCGCCCACCGCGGGCAACATGACATTGTGGACGGCCATCCGCATCACGGACGAGGAAAAGAAGCGCAGGCTGTCTGTCACCTGTGACAACCAGCCGTTCATTGCGACGGCGCCGCTGGTGCTGGTCTTCTGCGCGGATTACAAGCGCTGGTTTGACCTGTTTGGCACGCTCGATCTGGGCGAGCCGCTGCGTACGCCGGGCGAGGGCGACATGATGCTGGCGATGGCCGATACCTTCATCGCGGCGCACGCCAGCGTCGTGGCAGCCGATGCGCTGGGCTACGGCTCCTGCTACATCGGGGATATCATCGAGCACTGCGAGGAGCAGCGCGAGATTCTGGGCCTGCCCGCCTACGTCAAGCCGGTGTGCATGGTCGTATACGGCAAGCCCACGCAGCAGCAGAAGGAGCGCAAGAAGCCCGAGCGCTTTGCGGTCAGCGATGTGGTGCACGAGAACACCTACCAGCCCATGACGCCCGAGCGGATGCGTCAGTGCCTGGCCGTTCGCCAGGACAAGCAGGGGGAAGAGCTGGAAAAGTGGCTCACGGCGTTCTGCAAGCGCAAATGGAATTGCGATTTCAGCCGTGAGATGACGCGTTCTGCGGCCAAGATGATCGAAGAGTGGCGAGAAGGCAAGTAAGCGGCAATTTTAAAACAAAGGAACCGGCGCACTTCATGCGGTTTTTCCGCAGAAATGTGCCGGTTTTTTTCAATGGTTTTGTTGGTGGCTGGGCAAATCAAGGCTGCAAAGACGTCATCTTTGTTTGCTGCGAAGAACCGGATGACAGCACCTTGACCAGCGTGACGGCGTGCGCGTCCTCCGTGGTCTGCACAAAGCCCAGCTTGCGGTGGAGCGCGAGCGAAGCCGCGTTTTGCGGCGTGACCTGAACGAATGCGCGCGCGTAACCCGCTTTACGCATTTGGGCAAAGAGCAGCGATAGCGCGGCACTGGCCACCCCGCGGCGCCGCATGGAAGGCGCGATGGCGATGCCATAGGAAAAGGAGCCGCCTTTCGCGCTGTGCACGGTGATGCCGCCCGCGTGGATGCCGTCTGCCTGAATGAAAAAGCGCAGGTCGTCCGGCCCTTGGCCGATTGGAACGAGCGCTATGCTCATGACTTGGGCAGGGCAGCCTCCGGGGCGAATCCGCTGGAGATGCAAAGCTGCGCGCGCTGTGCGCTCTTGCCGCCCTTGGCGATCTCGCCGGCCAGGAAGTCGGGGTGAGCGAGCAGGAAGTCCTGCATGAACTTGTCGGGATCGGCAATGAAGGCCAGAATCAGATCCAGCTGCTTTTGGGTGATGCGGCCCATGCGCAGCGCGGTCTCAAACAGCGAGGGGTGGATGGTCACCAGCGTGGTGAGCGGGCAGCCCGCGTCCGCCAGAATCTTGCTGCCGCCCTGGTCGCGGTCGACCACGGCCAGCGAATAGGCGATTTCAGCGCCCAGCGCGCGCACGGCGGGAATCCACGCGCGCACGTAGGAGGAGGCCACGGTGATCAGGTCGGCAATGTGCACGCTGCGCTTGCCGGAAAGGTTCGCCTGGGCGCTGTCCATGCTCACGCCGTTGGCATCGGTGTAGACCGTGGACAGATCCTTAAAGATCGACAGGTGGCCAAGCCCCAGCTTGCGCGCAACCGGCATGGAGAAGAAGAAATCGCGACGCTCGCCGCCGGAGACGAAGTCGACATCCATTTTGCGTGCGGCCTCGGTCAGCAGATCGATGAGCTGCGCGTAGATGGAGCAGGATGCAAGCTGCG
Organism: Candidatus Ventricola gallistercoris; assembly: GCA_018716525.1. Taxonomy (GTDB): domain Bacteria; phylum Bacillota; class Clostridia; order Christensenellales; family Aristaeellaceae; genus Ventricola; species Ventricola gallistercoris. Next base: position 5,001 of record DVJV01000123.1, on the reverse strand, counting down.
CCTCGATCTTGGCATAGACCTTGTCGTAGAAGGCCAGCTTGTCCCCGGCGCAGGCTTCTTCGATGGTGGCAAGCAGCGCATTGGCCGCCTGCTCGCTGCCAAAGAGGAACTGCGTGTTGATGTAAAACGGACCGAGCTTGCCGGACGTGTACCAGAACGGCTGGCCCTCCGGGCAGACGCGCACGGCGTCGGTTTCAAACAGCCAGGAGATGATGGGGTTTTCCATGGTCGTGCCTCCCTTGATGATCAGGTTGGATACATGTAAATGTAGGATATCACCTGAAAGCCGCCGTGTCAAGGCGTGCGGGGGATATGGCGGCGCAGTCATTGACCCGGGGTGTACGAGCGTGTTATAATGCCATCGGATTTTTTTGAAGGTGTGAGCCCGCCGGGCTCTGCGCACAGAGGAAAGAAACGGAGCGAATGACACCCATGCATATCATTTGGAAGGGAATCGACGCGCTGGCACGCGCGGTGATCCGCCTGATTGGCAAGGTATCCCCGAAGCTGGGCCATGCCTGCGAGAAACTGTGGAACAATACGGAGTTGGTCAGCTATCTGTTTGTGGGCGTGGCCACGACGGTGGTCAACTACGTCGTCTACTATCTGGCCACGCGCGTGGCCGGCATGGATGTCATGCCCGGCACGTGGACGGCCTGGGTGGTGGCCGTGGCCTTTGGCTATGTGGCCAACAAGGCGTTTGTTTTTCATACCCATTGCAGCGGGATGCTCTCCCTGCTGCGGGAGGCGGGCAGTTTCTTTGCCATGCGGCTTGTGTCCCTGGGCATGGAGACGGTCCTCATGTTCGTGCTGGTGGAGCTGCTGCATCTCAACGATCTGGCCATGAAGCTGCTGGTCAATATCGTGGTCATCATATTGAATTACGTGTTTTCCAAGCTCTTTATCTTCAAAAAGTGAGAAAGCACAGAAAAAGGAGTCATGAAATGAAAAAAAGGCTGTTTGCATTCGCCTTTGCGCTGATGGTGCTCTTTTCTGCCGTGGCGCTGGGCGAGATCTCGCTGACCAAGCGCGACATCGCATTGAACACCGGGCTTGACAAGAACGTGAGCAACATTCTCGTGCTTTTGCAGGATGGGGAAAAGACCGATACCATGATGCTCGCCTCCATCAACAGCCGCACGGGCCGCTCGGTTATGACCCGGCTTGACTGTGCGCTGCAGGTCAATGTGCCGGAGGTGGGCGACGTCGAGCTGGGCGAGGTGTATATGCTCGGCGACCAGAAGAGCCGCGGGCTGCTCGCGCTGCGCACGGCCAACACGCTGCTGAACCTGAATGCGAGCACGTACGTCGCGCTGGATATGGAGCGGCTGCCGGAGCTCGTGGAGGCGATTGGCACGCTGAACATGCAGCTCGACGAGGAAGAGGCCGCGGCCATGGGGACGTGGAGCGGCATCAATGAGCTGAGCGGGGACGACGTGCTCACCTATGTGCGGCTGAAGCTGGATTCGGATGACACCACGCGAAGCCGCGGGTATGATGCGCTGATGCAGATGCTCTATCAGGGAATGCACAGCGGCGATCTGATGGGCATGCTGAGCCTGGGTACCAAGCTGCTCTCTTCGCTGGATACCAACCTGAACCCGATGACCGCCATGACGCTTGCCAGCGCAGTGCAGGCGGGTGACGACCGCCGCGAGCTTGTGCTGCCGATGCAGGAGCATGTGACGTCGGAATCGCCGCTCTGCGCGGATGCGCAGGCCATGCAGCAGACGCTGCACAAGGAGATTTATGAGTGAGCTTGTAAATGAAATGCATGGCATGGATGCCGCCGCGCTGGCGCACCGTGCCAAGGAGGCGAGCTTTGAACTGGCGGCGCTGCCGGGCGAAGTGCGCTCACGGGCGCTGGCGGCTGCCGCAAAGGCGCTGCGCGCCAATGACCAGGCGGTCTATGCGGCCAATGCGCTGGATGTGCAGGCGGCCGCCGAAGAGGGGCTGGCTGCGCCGGCGCTCAAGCGGCTTCGGTTTGACGAGCACAAGATGCGCGATGTCTGCCTGGGGCTGGAGGCGCTTGCGGCGATGGAAGACCCCGTTGGCCGCGAGCAGCTGCGCACGGAGCTTTCCGATGGGCTCATGCTCTCGCGTGTGGCGTGCCCCATCGGCGTGATCGGCGTGATCTTTGAATCCAGGCCGGATGCGCTGGTTCAGATCGGCGGGCTGTGTATGCGCAGCGGAAACGCCGTGCTGCTCAAGGGCGGGCGCGAGGCGTTGCACACCAATCGCGCGCTGTTTGACGTGCTCTACCAGGCCGGGTGCGAAGCCGGCCTGCCCGAGGGCTGGGCGGGGCTTCTGACCACCCGGGAGGATGTGCGCGATATGCTCGCGCTGGATGCGGATATCGATCTGATCATCCCGCGGGGATCGGGCGCGTTTGTGCGCTACATCATGGACAACAGCCGCATTCCGGTGCTGGGGCATAGCGACGGCATCTGCCACATCTATCTGGATGCCCCGTGCGATGCGCAGATGGCCGCGCGCGTGACGGTGGATGCCAAGACCCAGTATCCCGCCGCCTGCAACGCGGTGGAGACCCTGCTTGTGCACAGCCATGCGCGCGAGGCGCTGCTTGAGACGGCGAAGGCGCTCACGCAGGCGGGCGTCCGCCTCAAGGGCGATGCGCGCACGCAGAGCCTGCTGGCACAGGAGAATCTCCCGTGTGAAGCGGCGGATGAATCCGACTGGCGCACGGAGTACCTGGATCATGTGCTCAGCATCCGCATGGTGGATTCGCTTGAGGAGGCCATCGCGCACATCAACCGCTATGGTTCGCATCATACGGATTGCATCATCACCGGCAATGACGCGGCCGCGGCGCGTTTTACCGCGCTGGTCGATTCGGCTGGCGTGTACCGCAACTGCTCGACGCGCTTTGCCGACGGCTATCGTTACGGGTTCGGCGCGGAGGTGGGCATCTCCACAGGCAAGGTGCATGCGCGCGGGCCGATGGGCATTGAAGGGCTGTGCTCCTACAAGTACATCCTCACGGGTCATGGCGACATCGTGGAGGATTTTGCCGAGGGCAGGCGCGCATTTACGCACCGCAAGGTGCGCGGATGAAAGCAGAAGCGCCCGGCAGCGCCAGGCATGTGGCGCGCAAAGCCGGAAAGCTGGCGAAAGATGCGGGAGGGGTTCAGATGCGGTGCGGATGTCCGCAGTGCGGCACATACATGATCCAGTCGGAAGGGCCGGATGTCTGCTGTGTGTGCCCGGAGTGCTTGTACCGTTGCCGCGCCTGCATGGGCACGGACACGGTGGTCAGCCGCGAAGCGCTTTCCAAGCTCGTCTTCGTGGATCACACAGTGGAAGGCCCAAAGCCGGAGGATGAATCGGACTGCTCCGGGCCGCTGCGCCCGGAGGATATGATTGACTGAGCGCCAGCCCGGGCGCTTGGCCGCAACTGAAAACAACGACGATAAACGGGAGGATATGGGTATGATCGCATTGGGAAGTGACCACGCGGGTCTGCCGCTCAAGCAGGAAATCATGGCGATGCTCGACGAGATGCATCTGCCATACAAGGACTTTGGCACGTATACGACCGATAGCTGCGATTATGCGGTGTTCGCTCAGCGTGCGGCCCGGGCTGTGGCGTCCGGGGAGTGCGAGCGGGGCATTCTGTGCTGTGGCACGGGCATCGGCATTTCCATCGCGGCCAACAAGGTCAAGGGCATCCGCTGTGTGGCCTGTTCGGACTGTTTCTCGGCCAAAATGTCGCGCGCACACAACGACGCCAACATGCTCGCCATGGGCGCGCGCGTGGTGGGGCCGGAGCTGGCCAGGATGATTGTAACCTTCTTCCTGACCACTGACTTTGAAGGCGGGCGCCATCAGCGCCGCATCGACCAGATTGCATCCATCGAGCGTGGCGAGGATCTGGGCTGAGCGCGGTCTTTTGCCACAACTTGTGCATCAGACTTTTACAGACGGGGCATCCTTTTTAGCAGAAAGGGGTGCCCCGTTTTGCTGCGCTTCCAAGGCGATGAACAAGTGCACAAACAGGACTGATCAATACTGATCAATTTTCATAAAAATCAAAGAAGGTCAAACATAAGAATATAAACACATATCGAATATTCTAGTAAATAATTAAAAATACAATGAGAATTGAAAATCGATGCAAAAAAGAAATTAGCACTTACCTATTGACAGTGCTAATAAACGGTGCTAGAATAATCATGCAAACGGAAGGAAGCCCGGGGCGATCCCCAGGAAGCCCGGCCGCCTGCATTCCATGAAAAAAGACAATGATTGTTTAAAGGAGGAATCCGATATGCTGCTTTCCAATGTGTTTTCTGATATGTTTGACGATATGTTCTCCATGCCGATGACGGGTGTCCGTCGCGCCAATGCACAGCCGATGATGAGCTGCGATGTCAAGGAGTACGATGACCACTATGAGCTGGATATGGAGCTGGCTGGCTTCAAGAAGGGCGACATCAAGGCCGAACTCAAGGATGGTTACCTGACCATCAAGGCGGAGCGTGGCACAAACGACGAGCAGAAGGATGACGGCGGCCGCGTGGTGCGCAGCGAGCGGTTCATGGGCACCTGCCAGCGCACGTTCTACGTGGGCGATCACGTCAAGCGCGAGGATGTGAGCGCGGCCTTTGAGGATGGCGTGCTCAAGCTGAGCATCCCCAAGAAGGTGGAGCGTCCGCAGGTGGATGAGACCCACTACATCGACATCCAGTAAGTTGTTCTTCAAACGGCATCATCTGGGCGCCGGGTGCGAAAGCACCCGGCGTTTTGTGTCGAAAAAGTCCGCCTACGGCGTCCTTCTCCGAGATTTACGCCGCTTCCCTCTCGCCCCTGTGGGGCTCCCGGGCGGGAAACGGCGCAAGGAAATCTTGCACAGCAAGGCTTCCGAATCCGCCGCACATGTCGCCGGATTCGGATTGCATTTGGAGGGCTGCGGCCCTCCAAACTACCCAAAGAGGTTTTTTGACAGCCTGCGCCGGGTGCGATAGCACCCGGCGTTTTTTG
>DVJV01000122.1 GCA_018716525.1 Candidatus Ventricola gallistercoris | reverse complement strand
CGTGGTCAACGTGGCCGATCGTTCCGATGTTTACGTGAGGCTTGTTGCGCTCAAACTTTTGCTTCGCCATAACTGTTCCTCCATGTGCCGGTCATCCCGGCAGACTGAATTTGAAAGCGGGTTCCCGCGCGGCAAACGCGCGGGAATCCCCCGCAATTCATATTGTTACTTGGCAGCCTTCGTGCCGCAGACCTTCTCCTGGATGGACTTGGGCACCGGCTCGTAGTGCTCGGGCTGCATGGTGTACACGCCACGGCCCTGCGTACGGGAACGCAGCGCGGTGGAGTAACCAAACATCTCGGAGAGCGGCACCATGGCGTGGATCTCCTCGGTGGTGCCGTTGTGATCCATGCCCTCGATGCGGCCGCGGCGGGAGTTCAGGTCGCCGATAACGTCGCCCATGTAGTCTTCCGGCACGGTGACATCGACCTTCATGATCGGCTCCAGCAGCACCGGATCCGCCTTGGCGATAGCCGCCTTGAAGGCCATGGAACCGGCGATCTTGAACGCCACTTCAGAGGAGTCGACATCGTGGTAGGAGCCGTCGTACACGGAGACGTGGAAGTCCACAACCTCGTAGCCGCCCAGCGGGCCGTTCTTGGCGGCCTCGCGGATACCGGCATCGATCGGGGCGATGAACTCCTTGGGGATGGAGCCGCCGACGGTGTCGTTGCTGAAGGAGTAGCCCTCGCCCGGCTCGACCGGGGAGATCTCGATCCAGCAGTGGCCGTACTGGCCGTTACCACCGGTCTGGCGGACATAGCGGCCCTCGGCCTTCGCCGCCTTGCGGATGGTCTCACGGTAGGCAACCTGCGGCGCGCCGACGGTCGCCTCGACCTTGAACTCGCGCAGCAGACGGTCGACGATGATCTCCAGATGGAGCTCGCCCATGCCGGCGATGATCGTCTGGCCCGTCTCCTGGTTGGTGTAGGTCTTGAAGGTGGGGTCTTCCTCGGCCAGACGCAGCAGCGCCAGGATCATCTTCTCCTGACCCGCCTTGGTCTTGGGCTCGATGGCAACCTGGATAACCGGCTCCGGGAACTCCATCTTCTCCAGAATGATCTGGTTCTTGTCGTCGCACAGCGTGTCGCCGGTGGTCGTGTCCTTGAAGCCCACGACGCCGCAGATCTCACCGGTGTACACATCGGTGATCTCCTTGCGCTCGTTGGCGTGCATCTGCAGCAGGCGGCCGATGCGCTCACGCTTACCCTTGGTGGAGTTGAGCACGTAGGAGCCCGAAGAGATGTGGCCGGAGTACACGCGGATGAACGTCAGCTTGCCGACGAACGGGTCAGTCATGATCTTGAAGGCGAGCGCAGAGAAGGGCGCATCGTCGCTGGCGGGACGCTCGATCTCGGCATCGGTGTGCGGATCGAAGCCCTTGACCGGCGGGATATCCAGCGGAGAGGGCATGTACGCCACCACAGCGTCGAGCATCGGCTGCACGCCCTTGTTGCGGTAGGACGTGCCGCACAGCACGGCAAAGAACTTGCACTCGATGGTGCCCTTGCGGATGGCAGCCTTCATCTCATCGACGGTCGGCTCCTCGCCCTCCATGAACTTCTCCATGATGGTGTCGTCCACGTCGGCGAGCGCCTCGATGAGCTGCTCACGATAGAGCTTGGCGTCGTCGAGCATGTCGGCGGGGATGTCCTCATCGCGGAAATCCTTGCCCAGGTCATCGTAGTAGACCTCGGCGCGCATGGTCAGCAGGTCGATGATGCCGCGGAAATCGCTCTCCGCGCCGATCGGCAGCTGAATCGGGTGCGCATTGGCGTGCAGACGCTCGTGGAGCATGTCCACCACGCGGTAGAAGTTGGCGCCCATGATGTCCATCTTGTTGACGTACACCATGCGCGGCACCTGATAGTGCTCGGCCTGGCGCCACACGGTTTCAGACTGGGGCTCGACGCCGCCCTTGGCGCAGAAGACGGCGACAGAGCCGTCCAGCACGCGCAGGGAACGCTCGACCTCGACGGTGAAATCGACGTGGCCGGGGGTGTCGATGATGTTGAGACGATAGTCCTTCCAGTAGCAGGTCGTCGCGGCAGACGTGATGGTGATGCCGCGCTCCTGCTCCTGAGCCATCCAGTCCATGGTCGCGGTGCCTTCATGCGTCTCGCCGATCTTGCGGTTCCTGCCCGTGTAGAACAGGATGCGCTCGGTCGTGGTCGTCTTGCCGGCATCGATATGCGCCATGATACCGATGTTGCGAACCATCTTCAATTCATGGTCTCTGGGCATGTTCAATACTCCTTCTTGTCTAAGCGGCCACGGCATTCAGGCCGCGCCACCCCGCGCAATTACCAGCGATAGTGAGCGAAAGCCTTGTTGGCCTCGGCCATACGATGCATTTCTTCCTTGCGCTTGACCGCCGCGCCGGTGTTGTTGCTGGCGTCGATGATCTCCGCGCACAGGCGCTCAGCCATGGTCTTCTCGCCGCGCTTGCGGGAGAAATCCACCAACCAGCGCAGCGCCAGGGTCTGACGGCGCTCCGGGCGGATCTCGATGGGGACCTGATAGGTCGCGCCGCCCACGCGGCGGGCCTTCACCTCGAGGCTGGGCAGAATGTTCTGCAGGCCCGCGGTGAACACTTCCATGGCGTCCTTGCCGGTCTTCTCGGCCAGCATGGAGAACGCTTCATAGCAGACGGACTGCGCGATGCCGCGCTTGCCATCGAGCATGATCTGGTTGATCAGCTTGGTGACGACGGTGTTGCCGTAAATCGGATCCGGCAGCACTTCACGCTTGGGTACAAAACCACGTCTTGGCATGGGGTTACCTCCTGGACATTGTCTGGAGCAGCAAACCGCCGCCCCTGTTTTCTTGCAGCATGGCCCGAACGGCCACGAAAGCCCGCCGCCTCAGCAAAAGCGGCTGCTTGCATGGATCTAGCACACGGTCCTGCCGGCAGGCGTATGCGGCGCGCTGTTCCAACACGCGCCGCCGTGACCCTGCTTCGCGACCGGCCACCCGTCTCGGACCGACGACACCTCCGATACTGGGAGGGCGCCACTTTCCTTGGTTACCGCCCCCGGGCGGCCCGAAGATTACTTCTTCGGGCGCTTCGCGCCGTACTTGGAGCGGGCCTGCATACGCTTGGCCACACCGGCGGCGTCAAGCGCGCCGCGGATGATGTGGTAACGAACGCCAGGAAGATCACGGACACGGCCGCCGCGGATGAGCACCACGGAGTGCTCCTGCAGGTTGTGGCCGATGCCAGGGATGTAGCAGGTACCTTCAACGCCGTTCGTCAGGCGAACACGGGCGATTTTACGAAGCGCAGAGTTCGGCTTCTTGGGCGTGGTGGTCTTCACAGACAGGCACACGCCGCGCTTCTGCGGGCACTTCTGCAGGATGGGTGCGGTCGGCTTGGCAGCGATCGCTTTTCTTCCGTTGCGGATCAACTGGTTGATCGTGGGCATGGAAGCACCTCCTATGTTTCTTCTTCAAAATTCTGGAACACTTGCTTGCTGATGAATCTATATGAACCCGGTCACCCGGGGTCATAGCGCCTTTGCTTACGCGCCAAAAGAGCCGGCAGCTTCACAGCAGCCGGCAAACCGCGCACCGGTACCCCGCTTACTTGAGCAAACCGGCGGCAGCCGCTTTTACGTCGATGCCGCACGCCCGGCCGAGCTTCTCCATGGATTCCACCTGCGTGCAGGGGATATCCATCTCATAGCAGCGGTCCACAACGCGCTTGGTCAGCAGCAGGTCTGCATCCTGTGCCACATAGGCGTGGGCAACCCGGCCCTCGTCCAGCGCGCGCAGCACCTGCTTGGTTCCGACAACTCGTCGGTCCACATCGGCGAGACTATCATGCATAGAACATTTTCTCCCTTTCTTTGTTTTCTGCGTACAAGCCCACGGGGAGCATCTACACAGCAAACAAGAGTATGATACCATTTCCGGGGCGATCTGTCAATCAATAAAACGCATTTTTCCCTTATTTTACAAAGAGAACTCGCCAATCGGCACCGCTTTTTGCTCAAAAGTGGCCGATGTCAGAAAGTCATTCCCCACCTCGGGCGACGCAGCCATGGCCGCAAAGAGCCCGTCGAGCAGCGCAAAGCGCACCGCACAATAGGAGATGATCTCATAGCCGTCGGCATACGACATCTCCAGCCCCCAGCGCTCGGCATTGCGCCGCATCGCGCCGGACTCATTGAGTTCAAACGTGTACTGTTCAATCCGCTTGGCGATCTCTTCCTCTGAAAACGCCGTCTTGCGCCACGTCTGCCAGGCGTCGCAAAGCTTTGCGCGGATGCCGCCCACGTCAAGGGCGATCATCCGGTCAAATACGCCAAACGTCATCCAGTTTTCGTACAGTTCGCCAATATCTTCTTTCTTAAGTCCCCAGGTGAGATCCATATCCCACGGCGCAAAACGGTAAGTCACGCCCTTTCCATTCGGGCTGGCCCATACATAGAGGTTGTTGTAGAGATTGTCAGTCAGGCCGCCGCCCTGCACGAGCACCTCCATGCGCACAATGGAGTCGATATCCATGCACGCAAGCGCCTTTTGCGCAAAGACCGCGTCGTCCTCCTCGTAGAGCATCTCCATATAGCTATTGAGCAGGTCAAACGCGTGCGCCTCACTCTCCTGCGTGTAGTAGAGCTCAAAGCCCGTGTTTCCCCGCCGCGGATGATCACAGTAGAGCCTGTCGCGCGAAAAACTGAGCACCGCGGTGCGGTAAATGCTGTCCGTGAGCACGTGCATGCTGCCCGTGTTTTGCAGCTCCTCTTCTTCATCGTACGGCTCCAGCATCAAATACAATCCTTCATACCGCCCGTCGATGAACAGCTCCACATAGCCCGATTTTCGAGCGCCAAAGCTCGCCACGTTTTCGGCCAGCTGCGAATAGACATCCCAGCTGAGGCGGTCGCGCATCTTGGTGTCGTCATAGTTGAGCGGCAGCAGCACCAGGTTATCGGCCATGCCAAAGCCAGGCACTTGCTGGATGACCTTCTTGCTATGCCCCGCGCCCTTGGAAAACTTGACCAGGTAGCCCGATTTCGCCGCCTCAAACGTCGAGGCGCCCCGCACATGCATCCAGCCGTAACTGGAAAGCGGCTCCTCGCCATATGCGCTCATCTGCGCGCTTATGAGCGTGTCTTCCTGCCCAATCTCCTGCTGGGCCTGCACGCTGAGCACCGGCAAACCGGTAAAGACGATGTAAAAGTAGGCATATTCCTCGTCCGTATACGCCATGATCTCATACGGATAGCCCTCCCGGATCGCCGTATCGCACGAGTCAAACGTGTAATCGTCCGTAAAGCACAGCGTGATTCCCGATGCGCCCGGCGCCGTCAGGTGGATATCCGGCCACTCGCCTTCGTGATTCAGCCCCAGCGTGCAGTAAAACGTGTTTTGCTGCGCGTCGTAGGCCAGCGGCACGTTGTTGTTGGAGAGCGCCGTCACCAGCGGGGTTTCGCTCAGCACCCGCTCATCCTCAATCGCCCAGATCTCCTCGATCGGCCTGAACGCACCCACCACAGGCGCATACGGCGATGCCAGCAGCACCGTTCCCACCAGCAGGGCAGTAAGCGCCAGGATGGGAAAAAACAACCGAAGCCGCATCGCACTCTCTCCTTCCCCTCTGGCAGCCGGGCCGGCAATCCCGCTTACATCTCCCTGAGCGCCTCAACCAGCGCGGTTTTGGACTCTGTCTTGCTGTCTTTCATCTTGATGACGCGGGCAGGCACACCCGCGACCACCGCGTGCGGCGGCACATCCTGCGTGACCACCGCGCCCGCCGCGACCACCGCGCCATCGCCCACGCTCACGCCCTCGATGATCACCGCATTCGCGCCGATGAGCACATCGTCGCCCACGGTCACGGGCTTTGCGCTGGGCGGCTCCACGACGCCGGCCAGCACCGCACCCGCGCCGACATGGCTGTTCCGGCCCACGATGGCGCGCCCGCCGAGCACCGCGCCCATGTCGATCATCGTGCCCTCGCCGATCACCGCGCCGATGTTGATGATGGCGCCCATCATGATCACCGCACCGTCGCCGATCTCCACGCGGTCGCGGATGATGGCGCCCGGCTCAATGCGCGCGTTCACGTGCGTGAGATCCAGCAGCGGCAGCGCGCTGTTGCGCCGGTCGTTTTCGATGACAAGGTCTTCGATGGCATCGCGGTTTTGCTCCAGCACCGGCGCAATATCGCTCAGATCGCCCATCACGATCGTATCCGCCCCCGTGAAGACGTGGCAATTTTCAAACTGAAGCGGCCTTCCCGAGCGGATATACGCCTTGACCGGCGTCTTTTTCTTCGCCGAGCGGATGGCCTCGATGATCTCAAATGCGTCCATATTCACAGCCCTCCAAACAACACATCGTCCACGGTGTACAGCCCCGGCTCTGCCCCCACGGCAAACGCCGCCGCCCGCAGCGCGCCGCGGGCAAAAATCTCGCGGCTGTCCGCCCGGTGGCGGATCTCGATCTCCTCCATGGGGCCGAAGAAGTGCACGCTGTGCTCGCCGGCCACCGTGCCGCCGCGCACGGCGTGGATGCCGATCTCGTGGCCGCGCGCACCCGGCCGCCCCTCGCGGCCATACACGCGTGCATAGCGCTCCTCGGGATCAACCGCCTCCAGCAGGGCAAGCGCCGTTCCGCTTGGCGCATCCTCCTTGCGGTTGTGGTGCGTCTCCACGATCTCGATGTCGAACTCCTCCCCCAGCGCCTGCGCAGCCATGCGCGAAAGGCGGCGCATCACCGCAACGCCGGTAGAGAAATTCTTCGCCCGCACGATGGGAATCTGCGCACTCGCAGCGCGGATTGCCTCCTCCTGCTGCTGCGAAAGCCCCGTGGTGCCGATGACCAGCGGAATGCCCCGGCGCACCGCACACCCAAGCAAGTCTTCGAGATTGCCCGGGTAGGAAAAGTCGATGGCGACGTCGACCGCCAGCATCTCATCAAGCGACGCGCACGCACCCGGGCCCACAAAGCCCGCCACATGCAGCGCATCATCCTGCGCGCAGAGGGCGTCGATCGCCCGGCCCATCTTGCCATTGCCAATCAGCGCGATGTTCATGCGAGCACCTCCAGCGCGCGGCGCACACGCTCCCGCCCCGCCGCGGAGATCTCGCACAGCGGCAGGCGGTAGCCGCCCACCTCCATGCCCAGCTGGTTCATCGCTTCCTTAACCGGAATCGGGTTGACCTCGCAAAACAGCGCGTCAATCAGATCCAGATACCGAAGCTGCAACGCGCGCGCATGGGCGACATCCCCGGCGGCAAAGGAGGCGACCAGCTCGTGCGTCTGCGCCGGGCAGACGTTGGCCAGCACCGAAATCACGCCGCAGCCGCCCAGGCTCATGACGGGCACGATCATGTCATCGTTGCCGGAGAACATGCAAAAGTCCTCCCCGACCAGGTGCGCAATCCGCGCCGTGTAGCCGATGTTCCCACTGGCCTCCTTGATGCCCGCGATGTTCGGGTGCGCCGCCAGGCGCGCGCAGCACGCAGGCGAGATCGAGCAGCCCGTGCGCCCCGGCACATTGTAGAGGATGATGGGCGCATCCACCGAGTCGGCCACGGTCGCAAAGTGGCGGTACATGCCCTCGTCGTTGGCTTTGTTGTAGTACGGCGTGATGAGCAGCAGGCCGTCTGCGCCCATTTCGCAGTAGCGGCGGCTCTTTTCAAGCTGCGTCTTTGTGCAGTTAGACCCCGCGCCGCAGATGACAGGAATGCGCCCGTTCACCGTCTCGATGACGCAGCGGGCGACTTCGTCGTCCTCCTCGTGGGTCATGGTGCTCGACTCGCCGGTCGTGCCCAGCGCGACAATGCCGTCCGTGCCCTGGGTGATCTGCCAGTTCACCAGCTCCTTCAGCTTGTCAAAGTTGACGCTGCCATCCGCGTGAAACGGCGTGACCAGCGCCACATAGCTGCCGGAAAATTTCATCGTTCCATCCTCCTGGCCGGAGAGCCAGACGGCCCCCGGTATGATTGATTCAAGCCCGGCAAGGGCTGAAACGGCGCTGCGCCCGCGCGCTTTTCCATTATGAAATGAAAAGCGCCGTACGCCACACCGATCACAGATCCCGGCTGCCGATATCCCTGCGCATGTGCGCGCCTTCAAAGTGAATCTTTTCCGCCGCCGCATACGCGCCATGCACCGCGTCGGCAAGCGTGTTCCCCAGCGCGGTGACGCCCAGCACGCGTCCGCCCGCAGTCACATAGGCGCCATCCACGAGCTTTGTGCCCGCATGGTAGACCGTTGCGCCCATCGCCTGCGCATCTTCAAGCCCGCTGATCACCTTGCCGCTCTCGTACTTGCCCGGATATCCCCCGCTGGCCAGCACGATGCAGGCCGCTGCCTGCTCCTTCCAGCGGATATCCATGCCGGACAGGCGCTGCTCACGCACGGCCATCATGATCTCCATCAGGTCGCTTTCAAGCAGCGGCAGCACGGCCTGCGTCTCCGGGTCGCCAAAGCGCGCGTTGTACTCGACCACCTTCGGCCCCTGCGCCGTGAGCATCAGCCCCACGTAGAGCACGCCCTTGAACGTGATGCCTTCGGCATTCATCGCGCGCAGCGTCGGCAGCAGGATTTCCTGCTCGGTGCGCTTTGCAATCTCCTCAGTGTACAGCGGACTGGGCGCAAACGCGCCCATGCCGCCGGTGTTGGGGCCCTTGTCGCCGTCAAACACGCGCTTGTGATCCTGACTCGCACGCATGGGCACGATGGTCTTGCCATCGCAGAAGCAAAGCACCGTCACCTCGCGGCCAAACATGCACTCCTCGATGAGCACGCGCGCGCCGCTCTTTCCGAACTTGCCGCCGCGCATCATCTCCTCGACGACCTGCCGGGCTTCCTCAATCGTCTGCGCAACCACCACGCCCTTGCCCAGCGCCAGGCCGTCGGCCTTGACGACGATGGGCGCCTGCTGCGTAGCCAGATAGGCGAGCGCCGCATCCGCATCGGTGAAGACCTCGCTCTTCGCCGTGGGGATGCCATATTTATGCATGAGGTTTTTGGAGAAGATCTTGCTGGCCTCCATCTGAGCCGCCTGCGCATTCGGGCCGAAGGCCGCGATGCCCGCCTCCTCCAGCGCATCGACGCACCCCAGCGCCAGCGGGTCATCCGGCGTGACGCAGACAAAATCCACCTGCTCCGCCTTGGCCAGCGCAACAATGGCCGGCACATCCGTGGCCTTCACATCCGGCACACACCGTGCCACCTGCGCGATGCCGGCATTGCCCGGCGCACAGAGCAGCTCCGTCACAAGCGGGGACTCGCTCAGCTTCTTGCACACGGCGTGCTCGCGTCCGCCGCCGCCAATCACCAGTACCTTCATCGGTGCAATCCTCCTTTGCATGCGCGCCTGCCGCGCGATGCCGTGGTCGGTCAGAAAACGCCCCTCCGCCGCCCTTCACGGGCTGTGCGAAGGGGTGCAAAACGTCAGTGCTTGAAATGGCGCATCCCGGTGAAGACCATCGCGATGCCATAGCGGTTGCACGCATCGATGGAATCCTGATCACGCACGCTGCCGCCCGGCTGGATGATGCAGGCGATGCCCGCCTCGGCACAGGCCTTTACGCAGTCGTCAAACGGGAAGAACGCATCGCTGGCCAGCGCCGCGCCGCGCACCTTCTCGCCGCTGCGCTCGATGGCCATCTGTGTGGACCAGATGCGGTTGACCTGTCCCGGCCCGATGCCCAGGCTCTGGTTGTCCTTGGCGATGGCGATGCCGTTGGACTTGGTGTGCTTGACCACCTTCCAGGCAAAGAGCAAGTCCTTCATCTGCTCGGCCGTGGGCGCCTTCTCGGTGACGACCCGCAGCTCGCCGTCTTCCGGCAGGAGCTTGTCGTCAATCTCCTGCACCAGCAGGCCGCCGGACACCTTGCGCATCACGCGCTCGCCCTTGGGGTAGGCGCGGATGGTCGTATCCAGCTCCAGCAGGCGCAGGTTCTTCTTGCGGGTGAGGATGGCAAGCGCCTCGTCGGTAAACTTCGGAGCCACGATGATCTCCAGGAAGATCTTGCTCATCTGCTCGGCCGTCGCCGCATCCACCGTGCCGTTGGTCACCACGATGCCGCCGAACACGCTCACCGGATCGGCCTCATACGCCAGGCGGTATGCCTCGCTGACCTCGTCGGACACGCCCACGCCGCACGGGTTGCCATGCTTGACGGCTACAACCGCCGTCGTGTCAAACTCGCGCAGCAGCTCCAGCGCGCCGTTCGTATCGTTGATGTTGTTGTAGGAGAGCTCCTTGCCGTGCAGCTGCTTGGCCGCCGGAAGCGTGCCCGCAATGTCGCCCAGGTCGCGGTAGAACGCCGCCTTCTGGTGCGGGTTCTCGCCGTAACGCATCTCCTGCACCTTTTCAAAGGTAACCGTCAGGTTCTGCGGGAACTCGGGCGCGTCGGGCAGCTGCGAACGCAGGTACTGCTGGATCATGCAGTCATACTGCGCGGTGTGCTCAAACACCTTGTACTGCAAATACCGCTTGGTGGAAAGCGACACATCGCCCGTGGCCTCGAATTCATCCATCACCCGGTCATAGTCAGCCGGGTCGATGACGACCACCACGTCCTGCGCATTCTTGGCCGCCGCGCGCAGCATCGTCGGGCCGCCAATGTCGATGTTCTCCACCGCCTCTTCAAACGTCACGCCCGGCTTCTCGATCGTCTGGCGGAAGGGATAGAGGTTGATGACCACCATGTCGATGGGCTCCACGCCCAGCTCGCGGATCTGCGCCATGTGCTCGGGGTTATCCCGCACGGCCAGAAGGCCCGCGTGGATCATGGGGTGCAGCGTCTTGACGCGGCCGTCCAGGCACTCCGGGAAGCCCGTCACATCGCTCACGCCCGTCACGGGGATGCCTGCCTGCGCGATCGCCTTCATCGTGCCGCCGGTGGACAGCAGCGTCACGCCCTTGTCCGCCAGACGGCGGGCGAGCTCCACAATGCCGGTCTTATCCGAAACGCTCAAAATCGCACGCTTAATCATATGCTCTCCCTCTCTTTGGTCGTTCATACCCTGTTGTTCCCATCCGGGCTGCCCGACGCCAATTCGCCGGCTTTGTCTGATGCGCCGCGCGGCGCATCAGATATCCCGCCCGAGCAAATACTCCTCCGTGCGCACCCAGTCAAACCCGCTGCGCTTGAAGAACTTCATCGCGCTCGCATTGCGCCGCGCCGCGCGCGCCGTCAGGTAGGGCACCTGCTGGCGGTTCAGCTGCATGAGCGCCTCATCCACCATGGCGCTGGCCACGCCGCGCCCACGCCACTTCTGCTCCACGCAGACCATTTCCAGTGTCGCCTCGTTCTGCGTGCCGGTGACCAGCATCTGCCCCACGAAGTCGCTGCCGTAGTACATCGCCTTGGCGATAAACACCGGCCCCTTCATGCGCTCCTCCAGCCACTCGTTGGCGTGCTCCACGCAGCCAAAGCTCTTGAGGCTCAGCAGGAATTCCTCCCGCCTGGTGCGCGTACGCAGATCCACGTCGATGCTCTTGGTGCCCACCGGGCTGTAATTGCGGCGGCGGGTGCTCATATCCTGCGGCACATTGAGCACAAAGAGCTCTTCGCCGTCGTAGTCGTCAAAGCCCATGCGGGTGAAATACTCGTGGCGCTCGGCATCGTCAATGGCGCAGCGCGTGTACAGCCGTGCGGGCAGACCGCCCTGCTCGTCGCGAATGCGCTCGGCACGCGCAAAAAGCGCGCCAAAAAGCGTATCGCTGGCCATGGGGTGCGCGCTCATGGTCATCTCGATATCCAGCGGCCTGTCGGCCATCATTTTTTTGAGCACCCTGTATTCAAGGCCCCCCTGCCCGATCTCCACACCCGCATCGTCGATGATGACAAAGCTGTTCTCGCGCAGCGCGCCGCCTACCCCTCTGACAGGTTGATAAATTCTCATCTCTGGAAGACACCCTTCATAGAGCGGTTTCCCGCCGGCGCAAGCCCCGCGGATGTGCCGCCCGTGATCCACATACATGTTAGCAGTTTATTATAGCACATGTACCCGTCTTCCATCTACTCCTAATTTTCCGTCACAGAAAAGGCGCACGCTCTCGGGCAGAATCTCGTGCTCAACTGTAAGCACGCGGGCAGCCAGAGTGTCGGGCGTATCATCCTCCAGCACAGGCACGCTGCGCTGCATGATCACCCCGCCGTGATCGACCTGCTCATCGACAAAATGCGTGGTTGCCCCCGAGATCTTGGCCCCATAGCGCAGCACCGCCTCGTGCACGTGGTGACCATACATGCCCGGGCCGCAGAACGCGGGGATCAGCGCCGGGTGGATGTTGATGATCCGGTGCTCGTACGCCCGCACGATCTGCGCGCCCACAATGGGCAGGTAACCCGCCAGCACGACGAGCTGCGCACCAGCCTCCTGCAGCTTTTCAAGAATGGCGTCGTTAAACGCCTCATCGCTTCCAGCCTGCTTCTTGCTGACGAAGACAGCGGGAATGCCGTGCTGCCGCGCGCGCTCAAGCGCATAGGCCTTGGAGGCGTTGGAGATCACCAGCACGATCTTGCCGTCGATGGCGCCGCGTTCCACGGCGTCGATGAGCGCCTGCAGGTTGGTGCCTCCGCCGGAGCAGAGCACCGCGATCCTCGTGCTCACGCCAGCACCAGCCTTTCGCCGTCGCTTGCGATCGGCTGCACGCTGCCGATGCGGTAAGCCTGCTCGCCGCTTTGGCGCAGGGAAGCCATGAGCGCATCCGCCTGATCCGGCGCAACGGCGTAAACCATGCCGATGCCCATGTTGAACGTGTTGTAGATCTGCCTGTCGGTCAGGCCGCCCATGCGCTGAAGCTCGGCAAACACCGGCAGCACCGGCCACGTGCCGCGCTCGATGCGGGCGCACAGACCTTCGGGCAGGATGCGCGGAATGTTCTCGATGAAACCACCGCCGGTGATGTGCGCAATGCCGTGCACATCCGCCGCGGCGCACGCCGCCAGGGCGGACTTGACATAGATCTTCGTGGGGGTGAGCAGCGTTTCGCCCCAGCTCTTGCCGCCCAGCGCCTCAACGGGGGCAGACAGGTCGCGGCCTTCGGTGAGCACGAGCTTGCGCACCAGCGAATAGCCGTTGGAATGCACGCCGGAAGACGCCACGCCGATGAGCACATCGCCTTCGGCCACGCGCTCGCCGGAGATGGACCGGTCGCGGCCCACTATACCCACGGTGAAGCCCGCCAGATCGTACTCTCCTGCGGGGTAGAAATCCGGCATTTCGGCTGTCTCGCCGCCGATGAGCGCGCAGCCCGCCTGACGGCAGCCCTCGGCCACGCCCGCGACGATCTGCTCGACCTTTTGCGGATCGAGGTAGCCGGTGGCGATGTAGTCAAGGAACAGAAGCGGCTTTGCGCCCTGGCAAACCACATCGTTGACACACATAGCGACGCAGTCAATGCCGACCGTATCGTGCTTATCCATCAAAAACGCGAGTTTGAGCTTGGTGCCCACGCCGTCCGTGCCGGCGACGAGCACGGGCTTATCCACCCCTGCATTCTCGATGGAGTAGAATCCGCCGAATGAGCCCAGGCCGCCGAGCACATTCTCGTCAAATGTCGTGGCGACGTGCTGCTTCATTCTGCGCACGGCCTCATAGCCGCGCTCCACATCCACGCCCGCATCCTTATATGTGACCATGAAAACCTCCCCGCGCGCGTGCGCGCCGTCGTCTGCTCAGCCGATCTCCTGCGCGATCTGCCTGTCGTCCGCCTCAATGGCCTCGGCCATCTGCACGCGGTGCGCGGCAAGCGCCTCCGCCAGCGCCGGATACTTCACCGACAGGATCTGCACGGCCAGATACGCCGCGTTGTCCCCGCCGCCCACGGCGACCGTCGCCACCGGAATGCCCGTGGGCATCTGCACGGTGGACAAAAGCGAATCCAGCCCGTCCATAAACGAAGACTTGATCGGGATGCCGATCACCGGCAGCGTCGTGTGGCCCGCGATGACGCCGGCCAGGTGCGCCGCCTTGCCCGCCGCCGCGATGATGACCTCAAAGCCATTCTCCCGCGCGTGATCCGCAAAGGACGCCACCTTCTCAGGCGTGCGGTGCGCGCTGGCCACGTGCACCTCCGTCTCCACACCAAAGCGGCTGAGCACGTCCACACAGCCCTTGAGGGACGGCCAGTCGCTCTTTGAACCCATGATCAATGCAACCTTCGGCATATGAGCACCTCTCCTTTTCAAAATCCAGTTTAGTATAGCAAGACTTTGCGCGGTTTTCAATCGGATTTCAGATCTTTTTTTGATATTTTCAAAATAATATTCGGTTTTTCGCCCGTTTTCCCCGTTCTTTTTTGCAAAACTGCGCCTATTCCCGGTCAAACCACGAAAAAGGCCGCCTTTCCCCAGCCGGAGAAAAAGGCGGCTTATGCGCTTCTATTAACGCTTTTCCACGATCATATCCACCGCGCAGGTGAACGTCTTTCCCGCGGGCAGCACCATCAGGCCGCTTTCATCCACCAGCCCCTGTGCATGCATGTTGATGAAGTTGGTCGCGCAGGTCTGCGGCTCGATGCAGAAGCCCGGGCGGTTGTGCGGCGTATAGACGACGGCATTGCGGAAGCAATCCGACGCGCGGATGTGGACGATGACATCCTCATAGCGCACGCTGGACTCCATATCCGACGTCATGCCGCGGAACACGTTGTCCAGATACAGGCTCTCCACCGTGTGATAGCCATCGTAAACGGTCTTGTCCGCCTCCACGGGCAGAATGCGCCCGGTGGGGATCAGCGCCTCGTCCGCCTCATAATAGCGGCGGCACGGCATGGTGAGCTCCACCTTGTTGGCATCCCCGCGCTTGGAGAAGTAGGGGTGAACCGCAAAGCCGAAGGGCATCTGCTCTCCGCCGTCGTTGTGCACGGTGGCATCAAGATGCACGCCCGCGGCCGTGAGCGTGTAGCGCACCGTGAGCGTGCATGCAAAGGGATAGCCCTCGTAGAGCGCATTGCCCGGCGCGATGGCGATCTGCGCCTCGCACACGGCGCTGTCCTCATCCGCTTCCAGTTGCGTGACGGTGAAAGGCTCATCCTTCACCAGGCCGTGAATCAGCACCTTTTCTCCGCGCTTGGTCATCACATGCTCGCGCCCGTTCCAGGTATAGGTGGCATTGGGGATGCGGTTGGGCGTCGGGAACAGAATCGGATTGCCGTACTTGGTGCCGAACTGGGTGATATCCACCGGCTCCATGAAGATCTCGCCGCCCTCAAACGTCCAGTAGTAGAGGTTAAAGCCCGCCTGCGGCAGGATGCGCACCTCATGGCCCGCGCCTGCCAGGGTCACCAGTTCATAGCCGTAGCCTTCCAGCGTGCCCTTTGTTGCCGTAAACATCGCCATCGTCTCCTTTGTTCCTATTGATCCGCCTTTCGGCGCAAGATACAGCGCCTGTCACCCGCCGATTCGCCGGCACTCCATGTAATACCGCTTTTCCGTGCTCTCTCCCATGGAAAACGTCTTGCGCGGCAGCACGCCGCCTGCCGCAATCGCCGGGAACAGGCTGTGCTTGTCGATCGCCCCCAGCAATATGGCGGTGGCATCGCCTGTCCGCGTCAGGTTCACAGCATCCGCTTCCCCGTGCACATAGTCAAGGGACATGTCCTTTTGCGCATCCAGGAAATGCTGGAGAACATCCACAGGCAGCCGGTCGCCCCGTCCATGCACCTCAAACCCGCGCCGCATGTCGCCCCGGGCAAAGACGATCTCCTCCTCCCCCGGCAGCAGCTTCATGCCCTGCGCGCACACGGCCTCGTCAAACGCGGCAATCAGCCCATGCATATCCGCCGAAAACACCACCCGGTGAATCGGCCTGAAGATCATGGCAGGGCTGTGCAGGTTCACCAGCTCCACCAAGGCATAGCGCGCCGGATGCTGCGCGCGCTCCTGCGCCGTGAGTGTGGGCTTGATCTCCTCCCAGCAGGCCTTGGCCGTCGCCAACGAGTGGTTTCCATCCCCCACCGCCAGGAAAAAGCCGCCGCTCTCCTGCTGCATCTGCGCAATGCGCGCCGCCGTCTGCTGGGCCAGCGCACCTTCCACCGCATAGCCGCTGATGTGCCCGCCGCCGAGCATCAGCTCCGCCTCGTACAAGGCAGGCAGGGCTTTCTGCGCCAGCGGCTCAATCAGCGTCATGCCGGGATCATCGAGCAGCATCATCACATGCGGGCTCTCCAGCGGCGCTCCGCGGCGAATGCGCACCCGCGGCGGAATGCGCGAGAGAATCGTTCCCTCCGTCGCACGCACAGGCGCATTTGTGCCGGGCGCAAAGTCGTACTGATCCAGGTCGAGCCGGCCCACAAGCCCCAGCCGCTCGCCGCTTTGCGTCGTGCGCCGGACAAGGACAAAGCCATCTGTCACCCGCTGCACAAGCATGCCGTCGGACAGATAGCGCGCCATGGCCTCTCGGATACCCGGAATGCGCGCATCCCCCTCGGAAAGATATACCTCCGGGTAGACGATGTGCAGCGCGCTGGGCGCATCCCCCACGATGCGCGCCGCTTCCTGCCAGTATTCCGGCTGGCTGGTGAACTGGTCGCAGGCGATCACCGCCCACTTTCCGGCATCCACGCCTTTGGCGGGCAGCAGGATATCCGCGGGCAGAAAACAGGCTTGCATGGCATTTCTTCCTTTCTGCACCGGCGCATCGCTTTGCGCCGGCATGTGCATCGGCTCCCGGCTTGACGCCGGGTTCTGCTTTGATGTAGGGAACGGTTTCCCTTCGTTTTCCCCGGCGCCCGTTCAGGCATCCGCAGGGCGCGTTAAGCCGAGCGGTGTTGTGGCATGGGGTCCGCGTGCGCTTCCCCCGCATCCGCAGTGCCTACCCCCGTGCCGTCAAACGCGGGGATAAAGGCATCGTCCGCCGCCGTCAGCTCCTGGCGGTAGCCATCAAGGCCGATGGCCTGCATATGTGCCAGCACGCGCGCGTACTCCTTTTTGGTGACGCGCCGGTTCATGCCGGGGATCGTCAGCGCGCGGCCGCAGGGCGTGTACTGCCCCATGAGCGAGACGGGCGTATCCGGCAGCTCATCGCGAATCCACGTGAGGATGCGCATGCTATCCCCTGTCAGCCCCGGCAGCACCAGATGGCGGACGAGCGTGCCGCGCTGCATGACGCCCGTCTCATCGTATACCGCAGGGCCTGTCTGGCAGCGCATCTCGCGCAGCGCCTCCATGGCGGCCTGCGGATAATCCCGCGCGCCGGAGAGCAGCGCGGCCATATCCGGGTCGATGTATTTAAAGTCCGGCAGGTAGATGTCCACAATTCCTTCGAGCCTGCGCAGCGTGTCGAGGGATTCATACCCGCTGCTGTTGTAGACGATGGGAATGGACGGCCGGTAGCGCTCCAGCGCTTCGATCACCGCGGGCACAAAGTGGGCCGCCGTGACCAGGTTGATGTTGTGCGCACCCTGTGCCTCCAGCTCGCGGAAGATCTCGCTCAGCCGCTCAACCGATACGATCTGCCCCTCTTCGCGCTGGCTGATCGCTTCATTTTGGCAAAATGCGCACCGAAGCCCGCAGCCGGAGAAAAACACCGTTCCGCTGCCGCGCGTGCCGCTGATGCAGGGCTCTTCCCACCGGTGCAGCGCCGCGCGGGCGATTTTGGGCAGCGTGCCCATGCGGCAGATGCCCGCCCCCGCCTCGGGCGTGCGCTCTACCCCGCAGCGGCGCGGACAAAGCGTGCAGATCATAGGTCGATAAACTCCTCAAACCGCGGCAGAATGCCAATGCCATCCGGGAAGTGGGCGGCAAACTGCGGAATGGCGTGACTCGGGAAGGAATTGCCCTCGATGAACACGGGCCCATCCGGCGTGATGGCCACGTCCCAGGCGACAAAGCGCACCTGCGGCACTACATGCATGGCCGAAAGGCACATGCTGCGCACCTCGTCCCAGTAGGGAATCTGCGTGCCGGGGATGCGCTTGCCCGTCATCGGGTGATACTCATAGGTTTCGCCCGCCTTGTTGGCGCCCACGCCGCTGATGATGCCCGTCTTAAGATCCACCGGCGCGGCCATGCCGCCGCAATCCACATTGTCCATGACCTTGCCATTGCCGATGCGGATATAGGCATAGACGATGCCTTCCTTCTTGTCGCCCAACAGCGTGGCCACGCGGATGGTGTTCACCGATGTGGGGCACAGCGCCGCAATCGCCTCGTGCTGGATGACCTTGTCCTCCACAATGCCAATGCCCGCCGCCTTGAGCTGCGCATAGAGCGCCGCCGGATCGCCGTACTGCTCGGGCGTGCACTTGAGGATGCCCTGTCCGCTGGAGCCGTCGATCGGCTTGCAGATGATATCGCCGCGCCCCTTGAGGAAAGCGGCAAACTGCTCCTCGCTGGCGGTTGTCAGGTTCAGCCACTCACGCCGCACCTGATCGTGAAACAGCTCGTTGAACTCCGTCTTGTTGTCAAAGAAGTGCCAGAACTTCTTGTCGTTCATCCGCGCCACGATGCTGTTGGAGATGCCGCGGGTGATCTGCGTAGCGCGCTGCGCATCGTTTAAGCGGTACATCTCGGCGATCTTGTAGTCGATATAGCCCGCATTGTACTTGGCCGCACACCGGGCCATATCCGCCATCAGGTAAAGACGGCTCTTGCCCGTCTTCTTGTGCAGCATGTTGGCGGTCTTGAGCATCGCGCCGTAGTCCATCTTCGCCGCGCGCCGGATCACATAAGAAAGCCTGCCCATTCTCTTGATATCCCCATTTCTTTGTTTTCCCTAGCTTCTGTGAAAATGCATCCCGGCATACGCCTGCATCTTTCCGCATCCATTGTATTCCATTTTGGCTTCGTTGGCAAGCGGTATGCACATCCCCGATCAAATCAGGCGGTATGCGCAAAACCCCTGAGGCTTCCATCTGCATCAAACGACCACTTTGGGTGGTTTGGAGGGCCGCAGCCCTCCAAATGCAATCCGAATCCGGCGACATGTGCGGCGGATTCGGAACCCTTGCTGTGCAAGGGTTCCCAGACTGTCAAAAAACCCTTCCGGGAGGTTTGGAGGGCCGCAGCCCTCCAAATGCAATCCGAATCCGGCGACATGCGCGGCGGATTCGGGCCTTGCCGCGCAAGGCTTCCTTGCGCCGTTTCCCGCCCGGGAGCCCCATGGGGGCGAGAGGGAAACGGCGTTAACATTCGGAAAAGGACGCCGCAGGCGGACTTTTCCGACACGCTGCAGAACCCTTGCTGTGCAAGGGTTCCTTGCGCTGTTTCCCGCCCGGGAGACCCATAGGGGCGAGAGGGAAACAGCGTTCACATTCGAAAAAGGACGCTTCAGGCGGACTTTTTCGACATGCTGACGGGCCGGAGAGAAAACCTCCGGCCCGTCTCTTATGCAAATGTCTCCCGTCCCACAGGTGTGGGTGTCTGGTCGTAAAATACGCGCATCACTGCCGGCGTCTCGCTCAAAATGCGCTGCACGGTGCGCTCCACCAAGTCATACGGCAGGCGCGCAGGCACCAGCATGCCGCCCGAGAGCGTCACCGCCCGCAGGATGATGGTGGTGCTCCCCTGCAAAGCGTCGGCATCGGCCAGCACGGGGAAGTACTTGTACAGCTTGCGTGCCAGTCCGGCCTGGCGGATCTCCTCGTCAAAGATCGCCTCCGCCGTGCGCAGCGCCTCCAGGCGCTCGCCGGTAACCTCGCCCAGTATGCGTCCGCCCAGTCCCAGCAGTGGGAACGGCTTGCGCTGCGCGACCGCCTCGCCCAGCCCCAGCTCCCTGGCCAGCGAGCGCACCTCTTCCTTAAAGAAGCAGGCAAGCGGCTCCAGAAGCGGCATGTCGCTATCCACCAGATCGGATGAGAGCCGTCCACGCAACAGGTCGTTGTAATTGGTGCCCAAAATGAGCACCTTCTCCCCGCTGATAGACGCTGCCTGGCTGGTCATCTCCTCATGCATACACCGGGAGACGACCTCCCGCTTTTCGCGCATGCTGCGCCGGTGCGCCAGTGCATCGAGCACCACGCCCGAGCGGTCCACGCTGCGCAGGCCGATGCCCATCTCGCGGAATGCCTCGTGCACCGCTGCGCTCTCGCCTTCGCGCATGAGGCCCGTTTCCACATAGATCGCCGTCATGCGCTCGCCAAACGCGCGGTGTGCCAGCACGGCTGCGACGGTCGAATCCACGCCGCCGCTCACCGCGCAGATCGCCTGACCGCCCTTCGCCGCGGCGTCGGCAAGCGTCTGCTCCACCCGCTCAAGCGCTGCCTTGAGCGTAAACCACGCGCTGCACTGGCACACGTCGCGCGCGAAGTTGGTCAGGATCTGCGTGCCCTCGGGATCGTTGCGCTCCAGCTCAAACTGTGTCCCGTACAGGTTGCGCGCGGCGTCTTCAAAGGCGATGGTCGTGCCGCCCGCGCTGGCCGTGACCCGCACATCGGCGGGCAGCATCAGCGTGAGCGCCTCTTCAAAGTACCGCTCTCCGCCGCCCAAACCGGCAAACAGCGGGCTCTTTCCATACTCGACATATGCCTTTTTCCGTGCGAACGCCGTACCTGCGCACGCACCGCCCATCGCCACCAGCAGCATATGTGCGGCGTGCCCCATCGCCAGCAGAGGAATGCCCAGATTGAGAATCTGCGCATCAAACACGCCCTGCGCGCTGACGGGCTCTCCGCAGAGGATGATTCCCTTGGGCTCCATCGCCCGGATCTGGCCGGCCGTCGTCATGCCGCTGATAATCCGGGTGTAGATCCGCTCATCACGCAGGCGCTGCGCGGCCTCAGCCGCGAATGCGTCGGCGTAATTGAGGATGAGAATCATATCGTTTCCCTGCATGATGTCCATGTATATCCCCTTCCCAGCGGCTTTCCACATAGCCGGGTGTAAAAGAAGCTGCTCCGCATGGCGAAACAGCTTCTTTCGTAACGAAGGATCAGATCAGCTCGAGAATGACCATCTCGGCAGCATCGCCGCGGCGCGGGCCCTTCTTGAGGATGCGCGTATAGCCGCCGGCGCAGTTCTTCTCCGCATTGCGGGCCTTGTACTTCGGGCCGATTTCGCGGAAGAGCTTCTCCACACACGGATGCTTGACATCCTTGGTGCGGGCGCGGTACGCGCTCTTGGACTCGTCGTCCTGCTTGGGCTCCTTGACGTCGTACAGATACGCCATGATCTGACGGCGGGCATGCAGCTTGCTCGGAGCATCGTTCTGCACGGTGACGGTCACGGACTGACCCTTGTCGTTGTTGAAGGTCTTCTCGACCGACACATTGTTGTCGCACTCGCGGATGGCGAGGGTGATCAGGTGCTCGGCGATGCTGCGAACTTCCTTGGCGCGGGCCAGAGTCGTCTCGATGCGGCCATACCAAATGAGGTTGGTCACCTGATTGCGCAGAAGCGCCTTGCGCTGAGCGGCCGTGCGGCCAAGTTTACGCTGATGAGCCATGGGAAATATCCTCCTTTTTTGGTCCGCCTCCTGCAAATACAGTTCTTCACGCGGCGTGCACTCCGCCTGCTTGCACAAGGCAAATCAGGCCGCATCGCCGCGCCCATATTTCCCTTAGGCGCGACCTTGGTAAAGCCCCCTCACAGGGGGGCGTCTTGCACCGCGCGCTCACCGCGCGGCAGAGAAAACCGGCATTCGCCGGATCACTCGTCGTTGGCACGCAGAGCGAGACCCAGGGCGGCGAGCTTCTGCTCGACCTCCTCCAGGGACTTCTTGCCCAGGTTGCGCACTTTCATCATGTCTTCCTGGTTGCGCTGCACAAGCTCGGCCACGGTGTTGATGCCCGCGCGCTTGAGGCAGTTGTAGGCGCGGACGGACAGATCGAGCTCCTCGATCGTCATCTCCAGCACCTTCTCGCGGTGATCGTCTTCCTTCTCGTTGAAGCCGATGGTCACCACCTGGTCGGTCAGATCCATGAACAGCTTGAGGTGCCCGCCCAGGATCTTCGCAGCGGTGCTGATCGCCTCATCCGGCTGAATGCTGCCGTCGGTCCACACCTCGAGGGTCAGGCGATCGTAATCGGTCTCCTGGCCGACGCGGGTGTTTTCCACGGTGTAATTCACCTTGCGGATGGGGGTGAAGATGGAGTCCGTCGGGATCACGCCGATCGGCGTATTGGGCGTCTTGTTGTGTTCGGCGCTCACATAGCCGCGGCCCTTCTCCAGCGTCAGGTGCATGATCAGATCCGCATCCTCGTTGAGGGTAGCGATGTGCAGATCGCGGTTGACCACCTCGATCTGGTCGTCCACCTCCAGCGCGGCGGCGGTCAGCTCACACGGGCCCTTGACGTTGATGGACACCGTCTTGGCGCCTTCGCAATACAGCTTGGCGGAAAGCTCTTTCAGGTTGAGGATGATCTCTGCAACGTCTTCCTTCACGCCGGGCACGGCGGAAAACTCATGCTGGATGCCCTCAATGCGGATGCTGGAAACGGCAACGCCCGGCAGAGAGCTCAGCAGCACACGGCGCAGGGAGTTGCCCAGCGTCTGGCCAAAGCCATGCTCCAGCGGCTCGACAACGAACTTGCCGTAGCTGTCGCCGGCCTCCACGCGTTCGATGCGGGGCTTTTCGATTTCGATCATTCGGCAGATTCCTCCTCACAGTTGCCGTAAGCAGCCATCTATTAACGAGAGTAGAGCTCGACGATCAGGTGCTCCTCGATCGGGCAGTCGATGTCCTCGCGGGCCGGCATAGCAGCCACGGTGCCGGTGAGGGTGGGCGCATCAAAGGTGAGCCACTTGGGGGTCACCACGCCGGTGCCCTCGCGCAGAGCCTTGAAGGCCGCCTGCTCGCGGGAACGCTCGCGCAGGGTGATCACGTCGCCAACCTTCACGGAGTAGGAGGGAATGTCCACCTTCTTGCCGTTGACCAGGATGTGGCCGTGCACCACAATCTGGCGCGCCATGCGGCGGGTCTTGGCCAGGCCAAGGCGATAGACCACATTGTCCAGGCGCAGCTCAAGCAGCTTGAGCAGATTTTCGCCTGTGATGCCCTTCATGTTGGCCGCCTTCAGGTAGTAGCGGTGGAACTGCTTCTCCAGCACGCCGTACACGAACTTGACCTTCTGCTTTTCCTTGAGCTGGGTGCCGTACTCGGAAACCTTCTTGCGCCTGTTGCCGCCGGGATTGCGAGTAGACTTCTTGTTGCCATAGCCCATGACGGCCGGAGAGATATCCAGGCTCCGGCACTTCTTGGCGATCGGCTCTTTATTGTTAGCCATGTACTTTCGTCCTCCTTACAAAACCTTACACGCGACGGCGCTTGGGCGGACGGCAGCCGTTGTGAGGAATCGGCGTCACGTCCTTGATCATGTTGACCTCCAGGCCGGCAGCCTGCAGGGAGCGGATCGCAGCCTCACGGCCGGAGCCCGGGCCCTTGACATAGACCTCGACGGTCTTCAGGCCATACTCCATAGCGGCCTTGGCGGCGGTCTCAGCGGCAGTCTGCGCAGCAAACGGCGTGGACTTCTTGCTGCCGCGGAAACCGAGTCCGCCGGCGGAGGCCCAGCTCAGCGCATTGCCCTGGGTATCGGTCAGGGTCACGATGGTGTTGTTGAAGGAGGAGCGGATGTGCGCCGCACCGCGCTCCACGACCTTGCGCTCGCGGCGCTTGCGGACGACTTTCTTGAGCTTCTGCTTGGGTGCCATTGTCAATCACTCCTCTTATCTGGTTGCCTTCTTCTTGCCGGCGATGGTCTTCTTGGGGCCCTTGCGGGTGCGGGCGTTCTGCTTGGTGTTCTGTCCGCGAACGGGCAGGCCCTTGCGGTGACGCACGCCACGGTAGCAGCCGATTTCCATCATGCGCTTGATATCCAGGGAGATATCGCGGCGCAGGTCGCCTTCCACCTTGAGGTTGTGCTCGATGTATTCACGGATCTTGTTGACGTCCTGCTCGGTGAGATCCTTCACGCGGGTGTCGGGATTGACGCCGGTAGCGGCCAGGATCTGCTGGGCAGTCTTCACACCGATGCCGAAGATGTACGTCAGTCCGATTTCGACCCGCTTCTCGCGAGGCAGGTCAACGCCAGAAATACGTGCCATTATGTTACCTCCGAACCTAATTCCGTAAGTATCAGTTTCTGCTTGATTTCTCTATGAAAAGCCGCATGGTTCACAGGCAGAGCCTGTGCAGCCGCCCAAGCGATCCTTCCTGTCAAAACAGCTTATTAGCCCTGCTTCTGCTTGTGCTTGGGATTCTCGCAGATGACCATGATGCGGCCCTTGCGCTTGATGATCTTGCACTTCTCGCAGATGGGCTTGACAGACGGTCTAACCTTCATAAGTCCGTTCCTCCTCGAATTCGTTTTCTCAACCCTTGCTGCGCCAGGTGATGCGACCCCTGGTCAGATCATAGGGGGAAATTTCGACCTTGACCTTATCGCCCGGGTAAATCCTGATGAAGTTCATGCGGATCTTGCCGGAGATCTGGGCGATGATTTTATGCCCGTTGGCCAGCTCTACGCGGAAATTCGCGTTGGGCAGCGCCTCGACGACGACGCCTTCCACTTCGATATTGTCGCTCTTGGGCAACGTTAACCCTCCTTACGAGGCGGCAACGCCTCTTGATAGCCGATAGCATCCAGTTTATTTCGCACTTCCGAGTCAAAAATCCTCTTTTTTGCAGAAATTTTTTCCCGAATTTCCTCAAGAACTTCGGGTTTGGCAACCAGATGCCGGATCTTCTTCTTTTTGGGATTGTCCACCTTCCGCTGGCATCCGTTGGCAATGGCCACGTGGTTGTCATCGAGCACGGCGACGACCACAAAATAGTGGCCGCGGTCGCGTCCGGCCTTGGAAAAGACCACGCGGCCGACCTCCATGGGGAATGAGCTCATCGCTTTTCCTCCTTATGATAGCCGGGCAGCGAGAGCAGTTCGGGCTCATCGCCGGTGATCAGGACGGTGTGCTCGTAATGCGAGCACAGGCTGCCGTCGGTGGTGACGACCGTCCAGCCATCTGCGAGGGTGCGGACATGGTAATCGCCGGCGGCGATCATCGGCTCAATGCAGATGGTCATGCCGCGGCGAAGCCGCACGCCGTGTCCCGGAATGCCGTAATTGGGCACGCTGGGCTCCTCATGCATCTCCCGGCCGATGCCATGGCCGCAGAGCGCGCGCACGGTGGAAAAACCGCGCTGCTCGACATACTGCTGTACGGCGTGGCCGATGTCGCTGATGCGGTAGCCCTCGCGGGCAAACGCCAGCGCCGCAAAGAAGCTCTCGCGGGTCACGTCGATGAGCCGCTGAGCCTCCCGGGAGATGGCGCCGACGCCCACG
This sequence comes from Candidatus Ventricola gallistercoris, assembly GCA_018716525.1. GTDB lineage: Bacteria > Bacillota > Clostridia > Christensenellales > Aristaeellaceae > Ventricola > Ventricola gallistercoris. The sequence continues at coordinate 12,266 of DVJV01000122.1, read as the reverse complement.
GTCAGCGCGCTGTCAGACTGCCACCCGTCCAGGATGAGGCCGGCGTCAATGGAGACGATCTGGCCCTCCCGGAGCACGGTGGAAGCGGACGGGATGCCGTGCACCACCTGACTGTCCACAGACGTGCAGATGGAGGCGGGATATCCCTCATAGTTTAGAAAGGAAGGAATGGCGCCGTAGGAACGAATGAGCTTTTCCGCAAAGCGGTCGAGCTCCTTGGTAGAGATGCCCGGCTCGATCTTCTTTTCGATCTGGCTGAGCACCTCATGCAGCATGGCGCCTGCCTCGCGCATTTTGGCGATCTGCGCAGCGTTTTTGATGGTGATCATTTCGTCTCACCAAGCGCCGCGTAGATGGCCTGCGTGCACGCGTCCATCGGCTGTGCGCCGTCGACCTGCCGCAGCAGGCCGCGCTTGGCGTAGTAGTCGATGAGCGGCGCAGTCTGCGCGTGGTAAACCTGCAGGCGGCTGAGCACCGTTTCCGGCTTGTCGTCGTTGCGCTGGATCAGTTCCGCGCCGCACTTACCGCACGCCGTTCCCTGGAGTGTGCTGACGTGATAGGTCGCGCCACACGCCGGGCAAACCCGGCGACCGGAGATGCGCTCGATGAGCGCCTCGTCGCTGACCTCGATGTCGATGACGATGTCGATGGTGGCAAACCCGGCGAGCGCCTCAGCTTGCGGCACGGTGCGGGGGAAGCCGTCAAGCAGATAGCCGTTTTGGCAATCCGGCTGAGCAAGGCGCTCCCGCACGATGTCGATGACGACGCTGTCGGGCACCAGGGCGCCTTTGTCGATGTAAGACTTGGCGGCCAGGCCGGTCGGCGTCTGCTCCTTAATGGCGCGGCGAAGGATATCGCCCGTGGAAATCTGGGGGATGCCCAGCCGCTCGCACACGCGAACGGCCTGGGTGCCCTTGCCCGCACCGGGCGGGCCGAGAAAAATCACATTCATGTCAACACCTCACGCTGCAGGGACGATTAGCCCAGGAAACCCTTGTGGTGACGCATGACCATCTGCGCCTCGATCTGGCGAATCGTCTCGATGCCCACGGAAACCGCGATCAGCACAGAGCTGGCGGCAAACGGAGTCGTGACGCCGAAGACCTGAGTGAGCATAGTGGGGATGGTCGCCAGCACGGCGAGGAACAGAGCGCTGAACAGGGTCAGGCGGCTGGAAACGCGGCCCAGGTAATCGCTGGTCGCGCGGCCCTGGCGGATGCCCGGGATGATGCCGCCGTTCTGCTGCATGTTCTTGCTGATATCTACGGGGTTGAAGGTGATGCTCGTATAGAAGTAGGTAAAGGCGATGATCAGCGCCGCGAGCAGCAGCTGATACCAAACGCCAGACTGGAACGACATCCACCAGTTGTTGAGCCCGGACGTCGGGAAGAATGCGAAGATCGTCGCCGGGAACTGAAGGATGGCATAGCCAAAGATCAGCGGCATGACGCCGGTGGAGTTGATCTTCATCGGGATGTGGGTGGATTGGCCACCGTACATCTTGCGGCCCACCACGCGCTTGGCGTACTGCACCGGGATGCGGCGCTCACCCATATCCACATAGGTGATGGCCACGATCATGGCGAGCATCGCCACCACGATGACGATCACCGCGAGGGGATTGACCGTGCCGCCGAACATGCCAGACAGAGCGGAAGTCGCCCAGTTGAACATGTTGGAGACGATACCGGCCATGATCAGCAGCGAGATGCCGTTGCCGATGCCGTTCTCGGTGATACGCTCACCGATCCACATGGCCAGGGCAGTGCCTGCAGCCATCGAGACGCCGATGACCACGTACCACAGTCCGCCCTTGGCGGTGGCGCGCATGGCGAACACCAGGCCGACGGCCTGGATGAAGGCGAGCACGACGGTGAGGTAGCGGGTGTACTCGTTGATCTTCTTGCGGCCTTCCGGGCCCTCCTTCGCCAGCTTTTCAAGCGACGGGATGGCGACGGTCAGCAGCTGAAGGATGATGCTGGAGTTGATGTACGGGGTGATGCCCATGGCCATGATGCTCATGCTCGAGAACGAACCACCGGTCATCATGTTCATGAATCCGAGGATGGAGAACTGGTCGATCGCCTCAGCGACCTGAGACAGATCCATGCCGGGGACGGGCACGACGCTCAGCAGGCGGTAGATCAGCAGCATCAGGAACGTGTAGGTGATCTTCTTGCGGAGCTCCGGAATGCGCCAGGCACTCTTCATCTTTTCCAGCATATCAGATCACCTCTGCACTTCCACCGACAGCTTCGATCTTCTCCTTCGCAGAGCCAGTAAACTTCACAGCCTTCACGGTGAGCTTCTTGGTCAGCTCGCCATTGCCCAGAACCTTCAGGCCATCAAGCTCCTTGCGGATGATGCGCTTTTCCTTGAGCAGGGCCGCGGTGATCTCGGTGCCGTTGTCGAACACCTCCAGATCGCCGACGTTGACTGTGGCGTATTCCTTGGCAAAGATATTGGTAAAGCCACGCTTCGGGAGCTGGCGGGTCATGGGCATCTGGCCGCCCTCAAATCCCGGGCGCTTGCCGCCGCCGCTGCGGGCCTTGGCGCCCTTGTGGCCCTTGCCGGAGGTCTTGCCCAGGCCGGAGCCGACGCCGCGGCCAACGCGGCGGGGCGAGGTGGTGGAACCCAGTGCGGGCTTGAGTTCATTCAGCTTCATGGTGAACCCTCCTTAGTCGCTGATTTCGACCACGGACACCAGATGCTTCACCTTGAAGATCATGCCGCGAATGGACGGGGTATCTTCAAACACCTTGGTGGCGCGGATCTTGTGCAGGCCCAGAGCCTTCACAATTTTGATGTGGTTGGGCTTGCTGGAGACAGGAGACTTCACAAGCGTAACCTGCAGTTTCATAGGTCTCTTCCTCCTTCTCAGCCGAGCAGCTCTTCGACGGTCTTGCCACGCATCTTGGCCACGTCCTCGGCGTTGCGCAGCGAAGCCAGACCCTCGATGGTCGCCTTCACCATGTTGATCGGGTTGTTGGAGCCGTAGCTCTTGGTGCGGATGTCCTTGACGCCGCACAGCTCAAGCACCGCACGGGCGGGGCCGCCGGCGATAACGCCGGTACCTTCCGGAGCGGGCAGCATCACGACCTCGCCAGTGCCGAAGCGGCCGACCGTCTCATGCGGGATGGACGTGCCCTTCAGGCTGACGTGCACCAGGTGCTTCTTGGCGTCCTCGGCGGCCTTGCGGGCGGCCTCCGGGATCTCGGTGGCCTTGCCGATGCCGCAGCCGACGCGGCCCTTGCCATCGCCGATGACGACCAGCGCGGCAAAGCGGAAGTTACGGCCGCCCTTGACCACCTTGGTCACGCGGTTGATGGAGACCATCTTCTCCTGGAACTCGCTCTCCGGGCGGCGCTCACGGCGCGGGCCGCGCTCACGGCGCTCACCGCGCTCCTGCGGTTTCTTTTCCATATCCTGAGGCATGATGTGTATCCTCCTTGAATCAGAAGTCGAGGCCCGCTTCACGGGCGCCTGCGGCGACCTCCGCCACGCGGCCGGTGTACACGTAGCCGCCGCGGTCGAAGACGACCTGCTTGATGCCGGCCTGCATGGCACGCTCGGCAACGGTCTTGCCCACGAGCTTGCTGGCACCCTTCTTGTCCAGACCCTCGAGCTGGCCCTTGACCTGCGGGTCGAGGGTGGAGCAGGAGACCAGGGTCTTGCCGGCCACGTCGTCGATCACCTGCGCATAGATGTGGTTGAGGCTGCGATACACGCACAGGCGCGGCATTTCGGGCGTGCCGCTGATCTTCTTACGCACACGCTCATGACGGATCTTACGGATCTCATTGCGATCACGTTTTGCGAACATTAGCGCTCACTCCCTTTCTTACTTCTTACCGGTCTTGCCTTCCTTTTGACGGACGACCTCATCCGCATAGCGGATGCCCTTGCCGTGATACGGCTCCGGCTTACGCACAGCGCGGATGTCGGCGGCGACGTTGCCCACCTGCTGGCGGTCAATGCCGCTGACCTCGATGGTCGTCTGGTTCGGGGTGGCGAAGGTGATGTTCGCCGGCGCCTGCATGATCACCGGATGGCTGTAGCCGATGGTGATGTTCAGGGTGTTGCCCTTGGCCTCGGCGCGGTAGCCGGTGCCCACGAGCGTCAGCGTCTTCTTGAAGCCGGTGGTCACGCCGGTCACCATGTTGGCGATCAGCGAGCGGTACAGGCCGTGGAACGCGCGGTTCTGCTTTTCATCGTTGGGGCGGGTGACGAGCACCTCATTGCCCTCCACCTTGACGGTGATGTTCTTGTTGACCGCCTGCTCGAGCTGGCCCTTGGGGCCCTTCACGACGACGAGGTTGTCGTCGGAAACGGTGACCGTGACGCCAGCCGGAATTGCGATCGGATGTCTGCCAATACGAGACATGATAATTACCTCCGTTTCAGCGTCGTGGTTACCAGACGTAGGCGAGCACTTCGCCGCCGACCTTGGCCTCGCGGGCCTGCTTGTCGGTCATCACGCCCTTGGACGTGGAGACGATGGCAATGCCCAGGCCGCCAAGAACGCGGGGCAGCTCCTCGCACTGCGCGTAAACGCGCAGGCCGGGCTTGCTGATGCGCTTGAGGCCAACGATGACGCTCTGCTTCTTATCGGTGTATTTGAGGCCGATCTTGATCTGGCCGGCCAGGCCGTCGTCGATGAGATCGACGCTCTTGACATAACCCTCGTCGAGCAGGATCTTGGCGATGGCCTTCTTCATGTTGGAGGCCGGGATCACCACGCTGTCATGCTTGGCGATGTGAGCATTGCGGATGCGGGTGAGCATATCTGCAATGGGATCGTTAACGAGCATTTGAGTCCCTCCTTACCAGCTGGCCTTGCGGACGCCGGGAATTTCTCCCTTGTACGCCAGTTCGCGGAAACAGATGCGGCAGACGCCGTACTTGCGGAGCACGGAGTGCGGACGGCCGCACAGGCGGCAGCGGGTGTAAGCACGAGTAGAGAACTTCGGCTCCTTCTGCTGCTTGTTGATCATACTGGTCTTAGCCATGATTGTCCTCCTCCTTACTTCGAGAACGGCATGCCCAGCAGGCGCAGGAGCTCTTTGCACTCCTCGTCGGTGTGGGCGGTGGTCACGAAGATCATTTCCATGCCGCGGACCTTCTCCACCTTATCGTAGTCGATTTCGGGGAAGAGGAGCTGCTCGCGGATGCCTAGGGCGTAGTTGCCGCGGCCGTCGAAGGCCTTGTCGGACACGCCATGGAAGTCACGCACGCGCGGGAGGGCGATATTCATGAGCTTGTCGATGAACTCGTACATACGCTCGCCGCGCAGGGTGACCTTGGCGCCGATGTTCATGCCCTCGCGCAGCTTGAAATTGGCGATGGACTTCTTGGCCTTGGTGGTCACGGCCTTCTGGCCGGCGATGGCCTCGAGCTCCTTGACGGCAGCTTCGAGGGCTTTGGGGTTGTCCTTGCAATCGCCCAGGCCCATGTTGATGACGACCTTGTCGATCTTGGGGATCTGGTTGACGTTCTTGTAACCGAACTTCTGCTGCAGGGCAGGAACGACTTCGGTCACGTACTTATCGTAAAGACGCGCTTCCATGCTTACATTCCTCCTGCCTTACGCTTCGATGGTCGCGCCGCACTTCTTGCACACGCGAACCTTGGTGCCGTTTTCGAGCACTTTGTAGCCAACGCGGACACCCTTCTTGCACTTGGGGCAAACGAGCATCACGTTGCTGGCGTCGATGGCGGCTTCCTTCTTGATGATGCCGCCCGGCACGCCCTGCTGACGGGGCTTCTGGTGCTTGGTGGCGATGGCGACGCCCTCGACGATGACCTTGCCGGTCTTCGGGAAGGCTTCAAGAACCTTGCCTTCCTTGCCCTTGTCCTTACCGGTGATCACGACCACCTGATCCTTGGAACGGATATGCATGTTTCTTTCGCCTCCTCCTCACAGCACTTCGGGAGCCAGCGAGACGATCTTCATGAAGTCGTGCTCGCGCAGCTCACGGGCGACCGGCCCAAAGATGCGGGTGCCCTTGGGCTGCTTGTCGTTGTTGATGATGACGGCGGCATTGTCGTCAAAGCGGATGTAGGAGCCGTCCTTGCGGCGGTAGCTCTTATGCACGCGCACGATGACGGCCTTCACGACGTCGCCCTTCTTCACAACGCCGCCGGGCGTTGCGCTCTTGACCGAAGCCATGATGATATCGCCGACCGAGCCGGTCTGGCGGAAGGAACCGCCCATGACGCGGAAGCACATAATTTCCTTGGCGCCGGTGTTGTCGGCGACCTTAAGACGCGTTTGCGGCTGAATCATTGAGTATTTCCTCCTTCTGCGACAGGGCTTACTTCGCCTTCTCGATGATCTCGACCAGGCGCCAGCGCTTGTCGTGGCTCAGCGGGCGGGTCTCCATGACGCGCACGGTGTCGCCAATGCCACACTCGTTCTTCTCGTCATGGGCCTTGAGCTTGGTGGTGCGGTTCATGATCTTGCCATACAGCGGATGGCGGACGCGGTACTTGACCGCGACGGTGATGGTCTTGTCCATCTTGTCGCTAACGACGACGCCGACGCGGGTCTTGCGCATTCCTCTTACTTCAGACATGGTTGCAGACTCCTTTCCAGGTTAGGCCTGAGCCTTGAGCTCGAGGCTGCGCAGCGCGGTCTTGGCACGGGCGATGTCGCGCTTGGTGTTGGCGATCGCCATGGTGTCCTGGAGCTGGCCGGTTGCCAGCTGGAAGCGCAGGTTGAAGAGCTCCTTCTTGAGTTCCACAACCTTCTCATTGAGCTCGGCAGCGGTCATCTCGCTGAACTGATTCTTCTTCATTACGCTTCACCACCTTCGCTGGTCTTCGCGGTCTCGCGCGCGATGATCTTGGTCTTGAGCGGCAGCTTGTGCTGCGCCAGGCGCAGGGCCTCGCGGGCATCAGCCTCGGCAACACCCTTGATCTCAAAGAGCACGCGGCCGGGCTTCACCACCGCCACCCAGTACTCGGGCGAGCCCTTGCCGGAACCCATTCGGGTCTCAGCGGGCTTTTCGGTGATGGGCTTATCCGGGAAAATCTTGATCCAAACCTTGCCGCCACGCTTGGTGTAGCGGGTCAGGGCGATACGGGCAGCCTCGATCTGGCGGGCGGTCACCCAGCACGGCTCAGTGGCAACAATGCCGAAATCGCCGTAAGCCAGGAAGTTGCCGCGCTGGGCCTTGCCCTTCATGCGGCCGCGGAAGACGCGGCGGCGCTTCACTCTCTTGGGCATCAACATGGTTTATTTGCCTCCTTCGGTCTTGGCCGGAGCTTTCTTCGCGGTCGGAAGAACCTGGCCCTTGTAAATCCAGACCTTCACGCCCAGACGGCCGTAAGCGGTCTTCGCCTCGGCAAAGCCGTAGTCAATGTCGGCACGCAGGGTCTGCAGCGGGATGGAACCCTCGTGGTAGCCCTCGCTGCGGGCGATGTCCGCGCCGCCCAGGCGGCCGGAGACGCTGGTCTTGATGCCCTTGGCGCCCGCACGCATGGAGCTCTGCAGGCACTTCTTCATCGCGCGGCGGAAGGATACGCGGTTCTCGAGCTGCGCGGCGATGTTCTCGGCGACGAGCTGGGCATCCAGGTCGGGGTTCTTGATCTCCTGCACATTGAGGACAACCTGAGCGTTGTTGGCGCCCAGTTCCTTGACGATGGCGGCCTTGATCTTCTCGATGTTCGCGCCGTTGGCGCCGATGACGATGCCCGGCTTGGCGACGTTGAGCGTCACGGTGACGCGCGCCTTGTCGTTGTCAAAACGGCGCTCGATCTCGATGGCGGAGATGCCGGCATCATAGAGCTTGACGGGCTTCTTGCTCTTGTCGTCGACAAACTCCAGATTCTTGATCATCTTGCGGAGCTTCGCGTCAGACACCAGGTTGTCGGCGAAGTTCTTCTTATCCGCATACCAGCGGGTGCTCCAATCCTTGATGACGCCAACGCGGGCGCCATGCGGATTCACTTTCTGGCCCATCCGAAAACCTCCTTACTTCTGGTCGAGCACGACGGTGATGTGGCTCGTGCGCTTGAGCATCGGGGAAGCGCTGCCGCGGCTGCGGGCGACGTAACGCTTGAGCGTCGGGCCCGGGTTGGCAAACACCTCGGCGACGTACAGGGAGCCGCGGTCCATGCTCAGGTTGTTTTCGGCGTTGGCGATCGCGGAGAGCAGCAGCTTTTCCACGATAGGCGCGGCGGCCTTGGGCGTGTACATGAGGATGGCAAGCGCCTCGTCAACCTTCTTGCCGCGGATCAGATCGATGACGATCTTCACCTTGCGGGAAGAGATGCGCACGTAACGAGCGGTCGCGCGGGGACGCTTGTCCGCAGTCTCCTTGCGGACCTTCGCTTTTTCACGAATTCTGGTAGCCATGCGATTTCACTCCTTTACTTGCGGCCGCTGGCGCTCTCACCGGCGTGACCCTTGAAGGTGCGCGTCGGGGCAAACTCGCCCAGCTTGTGGCCAACCATCTCTTCCACGATGTAAACCGGCACATGCTTGCGGCCGTCATGCACCGCGATGGTGTGACCGACCATCTGCGGGAAGATGGTGGACGCGCGGGACCAGGTCTTCAGCACGCTCTTCTTGCCGGATTCGTTCATTTCCTCGACCCTCTTGAGCAGCTTCGCAGCTACATAGGGGCCCTTCTTGACCGATCTGCTCATTGATGAGTCCTCCTATTACTTGTTGCCCGCACGCTTGACAATCTTCTTGTCAGAGTACTTGTTGTGCTTGCGGGTCTTCAGGCCGAGAGCCGGCTTGCCCCACGGGGTGACAGGCGCCGGCAGACCCACGGGGCTCTTGCCCTCGCCGCCGCCGTGCGGGTGATCGCACGGGTTCATGACCACGCCGCGCACGCTCGGACGGATGCCCATGTGACGGCTGCGGCCGGCCTTGCCGATGCGCACGTTGCTGTGATCGGCGTTGCTCACGGTGCCGATGGTGGCCTTGGCATCCATCGGGATCATGCGGACTTCGCCGGAGGGCAGGCGGACCTGCGCGTTGGCGCCTTCCTTAGCCATGAGCTGAGCAGCATCGCCGGCGCTGCGCACCAGCTGGCCGCCGCGGCCCGGAACGATCTCGATGTTGTGGATCAGCGTGCCCAGAGGGATGTTGCGGATGGGCAGCGCGTTGCCGGGCTTGATGTCGGCATTCTCGCCGCTGATGACCGTGTCGCCGGTCTTCAGGTCGATGGGCGCCAGGATGTAGCGCTTCTCGCCGTCGGCGTAGTGCAGCAGCGCGATGAAAGCGGTGCGGTTCGGATCGTACTCGATGCCGGCGACCTTGGCGGGGATACCGTCCTTATTGCGGCGGAAGTCGATCACGCGGTACTTAACCTTGTTGCCGCCGCCCTGGTGGCGAACGGTGATCTTGCCCTGCTTATTGCGGCCGGCGTTGTTCTTCTTGGTCTGCAGAAGGGACTTTTCCGGCGTCGTCTTGGTGACTTCCTCGAAGGTGAGCACCGACATGAAACGTCTGGCCGGGGAAGTCGGCTTATAGACACGAATAGCCATCTCTTTTAACCTCCCTGTTACTGCGCCATGCCGTCGAAGAACTCAATGGTCTTGGAGTCTTTCTTGAGCGTGACGTAAGCCTTCTTGATTTCGGGGGTGCGGCCGGCGTAGCGGCCCTGGCGCTTGATCTTGCCGAGGGTGCGCAGCGTGTTGACGCTCTCGACCTTCACACCGAAGACGGCCTCGACCGCCTGCTTGATCTCGATCTTGTTGGCGCCGATCGCCACTTCAAAGACGTAGCGCTTGTCCGCCAGGCCGTCGTAGGCCTTCTCCGTGAGCACGGGGCGGAGGATGATATCATGAGGATTCTTCATTACGCGTAAACCTCCTCAACGAGCTTGACCGCATCCTGGGTGATGATGAACTTTTCGTTCCTCAGGATATCCAGCACGTTCATGGTGCCGACGTAAGCGGTCTTCAGGCCCGCGATGTTCGCGGACGCGCGGGTGATGGTGTCATCCGGGCCGGCCAGCACCAGCAGCGCGGTCTTGGCGACGCCCAGGTTCTTGAGGATCGCGGCAACCTCGCGGGTCTTGGGGGCGGTCAGGGCGATCTTGTCCAGGACGATCATCTCGCCCTCGTTGACCTTGGAGGTCAACGCGCCCTTGAGGGCCAGGCGGCGCACCTTGCGGGGCACCTTGACCACGTAATCGCGGGGCTTGGGCGCGAACACGACGCCGCCGTGGGTGAACTGCGGAGCGCGGTTGCCATGGTGACGCGCGTTGCCGGTGCCCTTCTGGCGGTAGATCTTGCGGCCGCCTCCGCGGACTTCGCCGCGGGTCTTGGCACTCTGGGTGCCCTGGCGCAGGGCGGCCAGCTGGCTGCGCACGACCAGGTGCATGACGCTCTCGTTGACCTCGGAGGCGAAGATCGCTTCGCTCAGCTCGATCTCACCGACCTTGGCGCCTTCCTGATTCAGCATTGCAATCTTAGGCATTGTGACGGTTCCTCCTTCAATCAGGCCTTGACGGAATCGCGGATCACGAGGGTTCCGCCATTGGGACCCGGCACGGCGCCCCTGACCAGAAGCAGGTTGCGCTCGGCATCCACGCGCACAACGCTCAGGTTCAGCACCGTGACGCGGTCGACGCCGTAGTGGCCGGACATCTTCTTGTTCTTGAACACGCGGGACGGCGTGGAGTTCGCGCTCAGGGAGCCGACGCCGCGGTGATACTTGGAGCCGTGCGCCATCGGGCCGGTGTGGTGGTTCCAACGCGCAATTGCGCCGGTGAAGCCGTGGCCCTTGGACGTGCCGGTGATGTCAACCTTGTCGCCGGCGGCGAACACATCGACCTTCACCTCATCGCCCACGTTGTAGGCGGAGCAATCCTCCAGGCGCAGCTCGCGCAGCTTGCGGCAGGGCGCGACATTCGCCTTGGCGAAGTGACCCTTGAGGGGCTTGTTGACCAGCTTCTCGGCGCGGTTCTCCGCGTAGGCGTCAAAGCCGACCTGAATAGCCTCGTAGCCGTCGTTTTCGGCCGTCTTCTTCTGCACGACCGGGCAGGGGCCTGCCTGAATGACCGTGACCGGGATCAGGCGGCCGTCCTCGGTAAAGATCTGCGTCATGCCGATCTTCTTGCCGACGATACCTTTCTTCATCTTACCTTACCTCCTGATCACAGTTTGATTTCGATCTCCACACCAGCGGGGAGATCGAGCTTCTCCATCGCGTCAAAGGTGGCGCGGGTGGGGTTCTGAACGTCGATCAGGCGCTTGTGGGTGCGCTGCTCGAACTGTTCGCGGGAATCCTTGTACTTGTGCGGCGCGCGCAGGATCGTCACGACTTCCTTCTCAGTGGGAAGCGGGATCGGGCCGGACACCTTGGAACCGGTGCGGCGGGCGGTCTCGACGATGCGCCCGGCAGCCTGGTCGACGAGGCTGTGCTCGTAAGCCCAGAGCTTGATGCGGATTTTCTTGCTGGCCATTTCATTTCCTCCTTGTTCGTACTCAAGTACGACTTGCTTGGCTGTTGCCCTGCATGACGGATCTTGAGCCGTCGTCCGATTGGCGGACATGGTCCGCGACAGTTCCCTCACCGGCCAGTGAGCAATCTGCCGCTTCATCCCCTTTGCAGACATCTTCGATATTATATTCGATTTTGTGCGATTATGCAAGCCCTTTTTGAAAGTTTTTTTGATCTTTTTTCGGTTTTTTCTGTCGCGGCGCATCCGGCTCCATCCGCGAAAAAACGAACAAGTATCAATGTTTTTCAGGTCCCTTTGTCGCCCCTTAATCCGCCCGTTATATCCACGATTCCAGGCGTGTCATACATCCCATTCATGCACACGCATCCCTGCGTGTCATCATGCTTGCCCCGTCAGTTTTGCAGAACTTTTTCGCCTCTTTCGCGCAGACTTTTGTGCAATCCGTATGTTTTCGTTTCCCCTTCGCTGTGTGAATCCGCTGGAAGCGCGCCAAAGCGCATCATCAGTTTACTAGAGTGAAGCATTTCCATCGGACGTCTGATGAGTGGGGGTTTTGCGTTCGCCTCGCTCCCCTGTTTGCCGCCTCCGGCGCTTATCTGCCCGCCGCTTTCCCGCAGTTCCCCAGCCTTCGCCTGCGCCAATGCATTGCTTTGCCCGCCGTCCACGCTTCCCAAGTGGATTCAACGTAAAAAGCCTCCCTTGGGGGAGGCTCAGACTGTCAAAAAACCCATCCGGGAGGTTTGGAGGGCTAAAGCCCTCCAAATGCAATCCGAATCCGGCGACATGTGCGGCGGATTCGGAAGCCTTGCTGTGCAAGGTTTCCTTGCGCCGTTTCCCGCC
>DVJV01000012.1 GCA_018716525.1 Candidatus Ventricola gallistercoris | reverse complement strand
GTGGCGAATATGGACGGAGCGGGTCTTGGGGTTGATGCCGTGGTAAGTGTGCTCCATCGGGCTGGGCATATACATGGCCAGGGCGTAGAGCAGCGGGCGCACGCCGATGGCGCTGAGGCTGGAAACAGGGGCGACGGGCACGATGCTGCCCTCGTAAATGCCGGCGGAGAGGCCGCGCAGCATGTCTTCGTCAGAAAGACGGCCCTCATCGAAGAACTTCTCCATCAGTTCCTCGCTGGTGGAGGCAGCCGCTTCATGGCAGGCCTCGACAGCCTCGTCAACAAGCGCGCGCATCTCTTCGGGCACGGGAATCTCCTTGCGATCCTTGCCGGCGCCGGTGAATGCCTTGCCGCTGAGCACGTCCACAACGCCCTTAAAGGAGGTGCCTTCGCCGATAGGCAGCACCATGGGAATGATGCAGTTGCCATACTTGGCGCGCAGCTCATCGAGCACTTTGCGATAGTTGATATGTTCACGATCGACCTGAGAGATGGCGATGAACCGTGCAAGGCCATGCTTTCCGGTCGCGTCCCATGCTTTTTCAAATCCGGTGGAAAGTCCGGTCACGGCGCTCATGACGATCAGCGCGCCTTCCACCGCGTGAAGCGGGCCGGCCATTTCGCCCGCAAAATCGAAATATCCGGGAACGTCGATGAGGTTGATCTTCTTGCCGTGAATTTCAATGGGCGCCACGGCAGCGCTGATGGAGATGTGGCGTTTGGTCTCTTCGGGATCATAATCGCTGACGGTGTTGCCATCTTCGACACGGCCCTGGCGGTCAATCGCGCCGGAGGCATAGAGCATCGCCTCAACGAGCGTGGTCTTGCCCTCAGAACCGTGTCCCAATACAGCGATGTTGCGTATGTCCTTCACCATGTAGTCCTTCATAAATCGCTCCTCCTTCAGCCGCATGGCGGCGTTTTGTAAAGCGGGATAAAACGCACTCCGCTCCCAAGTGATTCCCATTATATCAGATTGTATGAAAATTGAAAAGCGTTTTTGTTCTTTTTCTTTTGCAAGAAGGGGCATATTGCACGAGAATCAGATCAAAAATGCATGATTTGCAGCAAAAACGCCCGAAAACGCAGCGACAAAAAACACCGACCGGTCAGTCTGCATTTTGCTGTTTGGGGGCGTGGAAGTGCTCATAAATCACGCGCGCCTGGGCAGGGCCGATCCCCTCCACCTGGCACAGCGCTTCCACGGATGCTTCGGCGATGTGCGAAACCGACTTAAAGTGCGTCAGCAAAGCGCGCCTGCGCACGGCGCCAATGCCGGGGATCTCCTCAAGCGCGGAGTGCATCCCCGCCTTCTGGCGAAGGTTGCGGTGGTGGGTGATGCCAAAGCGGTGCGCCTCGTCGCGGATGCGCTGAATCAGATGCAGCGCAGGCGATTTGCGGTCAAGCAGAATGCTCTGCTCCTGATCCGGCAGGAAGATTTCCTCCAGCCGCTTGGCCAGGCCAAATATGGGGATGTTAAACCCCGCCGCGAGCATCGCCTCCCGCGCAAAGCGCAGCTGCTGGGGACCGCCGTCGATCAAAATGAGATCCGGCAGATCGGCAAAGCCGGAAAGCCCGCGGCCATCCGCGGGGAGCTTGCCCTGCCGGGCGAGCAGTTCGCGCTCCTGCGCCGCGCGCGTAAAGCGCCGGGTGAGCACCTCGTTCATGGAGGCGAAGTCGTTGGCGCCCTCGACCGTCTTGATGCGGAAATGGCGGTATTCCTTGCGCGCAGCCTGCCCGTCAATGGCGACAACCATGCTTGCCACCGAGAGCACGCCCTGTGTGTTGGAGATGTCGTATCCTTCGATGCGCCGCGGAACCTTGTCCATGCCCACGGCCCGGGCGAGCGCTTCGCAAGCCCCCACCGTCCGCTCGTGCTGGCGCGCGAGGTGCGCATTGCGCTTTTGAAGCGCATCAAGCGCATTTTTGCGCGCAAGCTCCACGAGCTTGTGTTTGGTTCCGCGCTGGGGGTCGCGCAGGTCAACGCGCCCGCCGTCCTTGCGCTCGCGCAGGGCAAGCTCGATGTCCGCAGCCTGCTCTGGCAACTCCATACACAGGATCTCGGAAGGCGGAATCCGTCCGTCATCGTAAAACTGCATCAGAAACTGACCAAGCACCTGCGCACCAGGCTGATCACCCGCGCCCTCGAGCGCATAGTTTTCCGCACCGATCATATGCCCGCCGCGCACGAACACAACTTCCACCATCGCGTCAATACCGTCGCTGACGCAAGCGAGAATGTCCTGATCGCCGCCGCGCACATTGATGGCCTTCTGGCGCTCCAGCAGGTTCTGCGCATCCCGGATTCGGTCGCGCAGCGCAGCCGCCTGTTCAAAACGCATCTCTGCCGCGGCCTTTGTCATCTGCTCCTGCAATCGCGTGAGAACGGCGTCACTGTGCCCGCTCAGAAGGTCGATAACCTCCCCCACCACCTTGCCATATGCCTCGGGCGTCGTCAGCCCGGCGCACGGGGCCAGGCATTCGCCAAGCTGATGGTGCAGGCAGGGACGGCGCACCGAGCCGGGCTTTATGGGCGCAGAACACGTGCGCAGCGGAAACAGGCTGCGCAGCACATCGAGCACCTCCCGCACGCCCGTGGCCCCCATATATGGGCCGAAGTAGCGTGCGCGGTCCTTCTCCACGCGCCGGACAAGCTCAACCCTGGGGTAATCCTGCGTCACGTCGATGCGCAGGTACGGATAGTGCTTATCGTCCTTGAGCAGGATGTTGTACTGCGGCTTATGCAGCTTGATCAGGTTGCACTCGAGGATGAGCGCCTCCAGATTCGTGTCGCACAGCACAATGTCAAAATCGTCGATGCGTGCAACCATCGCGCGCACTTTCACCGTGTGGTCCTTCGCGCTCTGGAAGTACTGGCGCACGCGGTTTTTGAGGTTGATCGCTTTGCCTACGTAGATGATCTGCCCTTCGCTCTTCATCAGGTAGCAGCCGGGGCAGGTCGGCAGCTTTTCGAGCTTCAGCCTGAGCAACTCGTTCACCGGATGCGCCTCCTCTCACATTGACACCAGTCTTCTCCTGCACCGCATTCCTGCGGCGCAATATGCATCCTGTTTTTCCTTCTCCCGCCCAGGCGATGACAGGGAAACATAAAGAAACAGCGGAGCAAAGCCACGCCCTGCCCCGCCTTTTGCAAACACCTTCCGGCGCTCACGCTTCTTCGCCGTCTTCATCCTCGACAAAGCGCGTGCGAACAACCTGAATCAGCTTTTCCATCAGTTCCTCCTCCGGCGGGACGAACTCTTCCATCTCTTCGCCCTCGTCGTTGGTGAAGCTGTTGACCTTCATGATATAGACCGGATCGTCATCCGGGTCGTCGTCGGACGCATCTTCCCGGGCATTGCACAGCGCGGCGAATTCCTCGCCGTTGTAGAAGAAGTAGTCCATCACTTCAAGCAGGATCGTATTGCCCTCGTCGTCGGTGAATTCCACGACGTCGCGCTCTTCCATCTCTTCCGGGGTCATGTCAGTACCTCCTGTCCGCGAGCATGTTGATAAACGTATTATACCCGCTGCACGCGAAAAAAGCAAGGGGATGCGCTGACCCGCCCCATGTTATGGCGGCAAGCCGCGCTCCCCCTGCCATTTGGGGCAATTCATCCCAGCGCGATATCCAGCGCCATCATCACCACATAGCCGATCACCGCAAAACGGGTACCCATGCGGCAGCGTGCCGCCTCCGGAATCATCTCACAGATCACCACATACATCATCGCCCCGGCAGAAAAAGCCATGAGCGCGGGCATAACCTGATGGACGGCAGACGTAGCCAGCACCACCAGCACACCAAAGAGCGGTTCCACCGCGCCCGAGAGCGTGCCCATCACAAACGCACGCATCCGGCTCATGCCCCCCTGGCGCAGCGGCAGGGCGACGGCTGCGCCTTCCGGGAAATTCTGTATTCCGATACCCAGCGCCAGCGTGATGGCAGCCGCTAGCCCCAGCCCGCCACCCTTCGCCGCCAGCGCAAACGCAAGGCCGACGGCCATGCCCTCCGGCACGTTGTGGAGCGTCACCGCCGTGTACATGAGCGTCCGCATCCGCGCCGCCTCATCGGCGCGCCGGGCCCTGCCCGCAAACCTCAGCACGCGGTCGACAGACGCGATCATCAGCGCGCCAAGCACAAAGCCCGTGGTCACCACCAGCCAGGGGGAGCCGCCCTGCGCCTCAGACTGTTCAATCGCGGGCACCAGAAGGCTGAATACCGCCGCGGCCGACATGACGCCGGATGCAAATCCCATGCACGCACACTGCATGCGGTCATCGATCTGCTCTTTGAAGAAGAAGACCAGTGCGGCGCCCAGCGTCGTCATGAGAAATGTAAACGCAGTGCCGCACCCGGCCCAGATCACTGCACTCATCGTATCACCTCTCCAGCCATGCTATGCAGGAAAGGGCTGCCGGGTTTCTTTCCCCGGCAAACGGCTTGCGTGTAGCGCCGGTGCGATGGTTCAATGCCCTTGTGCTCCCTTCTGCTGCTGCGTGCCGTGGCAGGCATGCGGACAGGCGCCGCAACTGCCCGAGCAGCCCGCGCATCCGCCGCGCTTTGCCGTGCTGATCATGGAGCGCACGATCAGCACCAGCACAACAGCCAGCACAATAAACACCAGAATGGTTGCCATATATACGCCTCCTTGCCGGCCCTGCCGGCGCAACAGATGGCTTTCCTTGAGGAAAACGCTTCCGATTTTGTCGTGTGCCCGGGCGCGCCCCCGCCTCGCAGCCCGGCGGGGATGCGCCTTTAGGCTCCTGATACTGTTCTCATTTCAGATTCACGGGTCACAAGTCCAGCCCTTCTCAGCCGCAGGTTCGCTAAGAATTCCCCTTCGGGTTTCCTTTCACGCTTCGCGCGGTGACAAGCAGCTTTGAGCGTCAACCGTTAGCCTCAACCGAAACGGCCATCGACTCGCTTTCCTTATATGGGCGAATCAGCGCGACGATCATCCCCGCCAGCACGAGCACCGCTGCCACAGTGCTCGGGCCAAACGTCGTCTCTCCCAGGAACAGACCGCCGATCTGGTAGATGATCAGGCTGGCCGCATAGGCAAACCCGCATTCCCAGCCGATGGCTGCCAGCGTCCACTTGGCGCTGTTCATCTCCCGCCGGATCGCGCCCATCGCCGCGAAGCACGGTGCGCACAGCAGGTTGAAGACGAGGAAGCTATACGCGCTCAGCTGCGTGAACTGGGCCGCAATGTTGACCAGGCCGGCAAACTCTCCCGCCTCGACCATTTCCAGCGCGTTGCCTGCCACGGCAAACAGCGTGCCGAATACACCGACGACCTCTTCCTTCGCCACAAGGCCCAGCACAGTGGCCACACTGGCCTGCCAGGTGCCAAAGCCCAGAGGCCTGAAGAGGAAGGCAAAGACAGAGCCCAGCATCGCGAGGATGGAGTGATCCATGTCCTCCACCATGCCGAATGCGCCATCCACAAAGCCAAAGTTGCTGGTAAACCACACAAAAACCGATGCCAGCGTGATGATCGTGCCAGCCTTGCGGATAAAGCTCCAGCCCCGCTCCCATGTGCCGCGCAGCACATTTGCAGCCGTGGGCATGTGGTAAGCGGGCAGCTCCATGACAAAGGGCGCCGGTTCACCAGCAAAAGGCCGGGTCTTTTTGAGGATGATACCGGAAATGATGATCGCCGCAATGCCCACAAAGTACGCGCTCGGCGCAACCCACCAGGCGCCGCCAAAGATTGCGCCGGCCATCAGGGCGACGATGGGCATCTTGGCGCCGCAGGGGATGAACGTGGTGGTCATGATGGTCATCCGGCGGTCGCGGTCCTGCTCAATGGTCCGGGAGGCCATGATGCCGGGAACGCCGCAGCCCGTGCCCACGAGCATTGGAATAAAGCTCTTGCCGGAGAGGCCAAAGCGGCGGAAGATCCTGTCCATGATGAACGCCACGCGGGCCATATAGCCGCAATCCTCGAGGATGCAAAGCATGAGGAAGAGCACGAGCATTTGCGGCACAAAGCCGATTACCGAGCCCACACCGCTGATGATGCCGTCGACGATCAACCCGGAGAGCCACGGTGCAGTGCCGATGCCTTCAAAGAAGGAAGCGGCAGCAGGTACGATCCACTCGCCGACAAACACATCATTCGTCCAGCCGGTGAGCCAGTCGCCGACGGTGGAAATGGAAATGTAGTATACCAGCACCATGATGGCGGCGAAGATCGGCAAGCCGAGCAGACGGCTTGTGACCACGCGGTCGATCTTATCGGATGTGGACATGCGCTTGTGGGATCGCCGGGCGCAGCTTTCGACGATGGAAGCAATGTAGCTGTACCGCGCTGCGGTGATGATGGACTGCGCATCGTCGTCCATCTCCTTTTCGCAGGCTGCGATATCGGTTTCGATGTGCGCGAGGGTCTCCTTAGGCAGGGCGAGCTTCTCCAGCACGCGCGCATCGCGCTCAAAGATTTTGACAGCGAACCAGCGCTGCTGCTCCGCAGGAAGATCATGGAGGGCGGCCTCTTCGATGTGCGCAAGCGCATGCTCAATGCTTCCGGCAAACCGGTGCTGCGGCACGGTCTTCTTGCCACTGCGCGCAAGCTGAACCGCGCGTGCTGCCGCTTCCATGACTCCGTCACCGCGCAAAGCCGAAATCTCGATGACCGGCACGCCCAGGTGCTGCGACAGCTTGGATGCGTCGATGCGATCGCCATTTTTTCTGACGACATCCATCATGTTGAGCGCAATGACCATCGGAATGCCCAGCTCGGCGAGCTGCGTGGTCAGGTACAGGTTGCGCTCCAGGTTGGTGGCATCCACGATGTTGAGCAGGGCATCGGGCCGCTGATCAATCAGCGCATTGCGCGCGATGATCTCCTCCATCGTGTAGGGAGAAAGGGAGTAGATGCCGGGCAGGTCCGCGATGATGACGCCTTTTTCCCCCTTGAGGCGTCCTTCTTTTTTTTCGACCGTCACACCGGGCCAGTTGCCTACAAACTGATTGGAGCCCGTCAGCGCGTTAAACAGCGTGGTTTTACCGCAATTCGGATTTCCGGCGAGCGCGATTCTGATCTCCATGATGATCCCTCCTGTGTTAGAAAAAACTAACCATTCTGCATTTGAAAAGAGGCTTTCGCCTCCGGTATGCGGGTGTATCGTCTCACCTGACCTCTATCAGGGCTGCATCTGCTTTGCGCAGGCTCAGTTCGTATCCGCGCACGGTGATCTCGATAGGGTCGCCCAAGGGCGCCACCTTTCGCACATAGACGCTCACACCCTTGGTAATGCCCATGTCCATGATGTGGCGTTTGAGTGCCCCCTCACCGCCAATGCGGGTGACCGTGACGGTGCGGCCGATAGCGGTTTCTTTCAGCGTCATGCCATGCTCCTCCTTTTGCTGCTTTGGTTATGTTCACCGCACGGCGGTCCGCCAGGCGGGCTGCATGCGGGCAACGGCTCCGGTGTCCGGTTTTGCGCGATCACGCCATCAGACCAGGATCTTGCTGGCCAGATCCTTGGCGATCGCCACGCGCACATCCTTGATCTTTACGATCAAGTCGCCTGCGATGTCGGAAACCACGCGCACCTCTTCCCCGGCGATAAACCCCAGGTTTTGAAGGTGTGCGCGCACTTTGGGGCTGCCTCCAACGTGAACGATGACGCACTGCGCGCCAAC
>DVJV01000121.1 GCA_018716525.1 Candidatus Ventricola gallistercoris | reverse complement strand
CGCAATGCCTTGGGCCGAAGCCGCATGGGCAAGCTGAATGCCGCCCGTGACGTCGCCGATGGCGTATACGCCGGGCACGCTCGTCTCAAAGTGATCATCCACGACGATGCAGCCTTTGTGCATCTGCAGGTCAAAACCGTTGGCAAACAGACCCTGTGTGTTGGCACGGCGCCCCGTGGCCACCAAAGCGGTCTGGGCGGCACACTCCGCCGCCTTTCCGCGCACCTCAAACTCCACCCGCACCCGCTCGCCTTCGCGCAGGACGCGTTTGACAAGCGCATCCGTGTGCACCTGTGCCCCGGCTTTTTTCAGATTCATGCTCACGCTCTGGCCAAATTCCCGGTCGAGCAGGGGAAGCAGGCGTCCTTGCGCCTCAATGACCGTGATTTGCCGCCCCAGCGCCGCATACATCGAGGCAAACTCCACCCCGATCACGCCACCGCCGATGATGATCAGGCTCTCCGGCAGGCTCTGCGAGCAAAGCAGATCATCGCTGGTGATGCAGTGCTCCATGCCCTCTATGGGCGGCAGTGCCGGTACCGATCCCGTAGCGATGAGCATGCGTTCCGCCTCAATGATACGATCGCCCACGCGCACACGCCCCGGCGCTTCGATGCAGCCCTTGCCCCCATACAGTTCGATCCGGTTAGAACGGATAAGCTGCGCAATGCCGCCTTTAAGGCCTTCCACTACCTCATCTTTACGGGCAAACATCGCCGTCTCGTCAAGCGTCACTTCTCCGGCACAGACGCCAAAGCGAGCGCCTTCCCGTGCCGCCGCGTAGAGATTTGCCGCGTGCAAAAGCGCCTTGGTGGGAATGCACCCCCGGTTGAGGCACGTGCCCCCCAGTTCTCTTTGCTCAATGAGCGCCGTACTCATGCCCAGCTGCGCTGCACGGATGGCAGCCTCATAGCCGCCAGGCCCCGCGCCAATGACAGCCAGTTGATATGCCATGTCATTCGCCTCCCGACTCATTTCCCTGTTCCAGCAAAAAGGCCTGCACATCTAAAACAGCCTGCGATTCCCCCTCTGCGCCCAGTGCCTGCGCCATGGCTCTTGCGTCAAATACGCAACCGGTCAGCAAGCTGGCCAGGCGCGGAGCCAGGCCTTCATCCAGCGCATCGGAATAGCAGACACAGCGCTCAATGCGCCCGGCGTTGACCTCCAGGCAAATCTCCATATTCCCCCATGCAAACCGCTTTTGCACGCGCCATGAAAAGGGAATGGGTCTGCCATAGGTCCAGTCCCAGGAGGCAAACTGCGTCTGCAATGCGTGCAAGCGCGTCTGCGCCTCGGTCCCCGGGCAAAAGAGCTGCGGCGCATTGCCATATACCTCGCCCAGCGCACCGGTGAGCTTTTCGCACATGCTTTCCACCGTGATCGCAGGATTGAGTGCGCTCAGATTGACCACCCGGGCGCGCACCGACGCAACGCCCTTGCCCGACAGCTTCTGCGGGTCGACCGAAAGGTACCGGCTCATTTTCTCCATATCCGTATTGAGCAGCAGCGTGCCATGGTGATACGCCCGCCCCGCCTGTTTGTAAAATGCATTGCCCGAAAACTTCCGGCCCGATACCGTCAGATCGTTTCGCCCCGTTCGCTCCGCCGGAATGCCGTAATCCTGCACCGCGCGCAAGATCACCTGCTGCTGGCGCTCCACGTCATAATCTGCAACGGGCAACAGAAAAGTGAAATTCAGATTCCCCATGTCGTGATAGACCGCCCCGCCGCCGGAAAGGCGGCGGACAAGCGTTCCGCAGTCTTCCTGCAAGCGGGTCACATGGCATTCCCGCCACGCGTTCTGATTGCGGCCGATGACCACCGTATGCGCGTTCTGCCACAGGTAGAGCACGCAGGTATCCGCAGGAACGGTCTCCAGCAGATACGCCTCCAGCGCGAGGTTGCGCACCGGATCGGTGCCATCTGCCAGCACGACGCGCGTATGACGGATCATGGCAGATCCGCCTTCAGCTTCGGGCTGCGCGCCGCGCGCACCTCATCCGGCCTGCGGATGGGGGTGTGAAGCGGGCTGTCGTGCAGCACCTGCGGATTCTCCCTGGCCGTCTTCGCCAGATCGATCAGCACATCGACCGCTTCGTCAAGCGTCTCCCGGCTCTCGGTCTCCGTTGGCTCGACCATGAGCGCCTCGTGCACGATCAGCGGGAAGTACATCGTCGGCGGGTGAATGCCCGCGTCAAGCAGCCCCTTGGCCACATCCAGCGCACTGACGCCCGTCTCCTTCTTGAGCTTGTCGAGCGTCATAACGAATTCATGCATACAGATGTGGTCATAGGCCATGTCATAGGTGCCTTTGAGCCCGTGCATCATGTAGTTGGCATTGAGCACCGCATTTTCTGCCGCCTCGCGGATGCCTTGCGCACCCAGCGTCAGCATATAGCAAAGCGCTTTGACCACGACGGCGAAATTGCCGTAGAATGCGCGCACCTGCCCCATGCTCTTTTCGCCCGGCGTGCCGCCCAGACAGCTCTGCGGCATGAACGGGTTGAGAAACGCCTTGCACCCTACCGGCCCGCTGCCCGGCCCGCCGCCGCCGTGCGGTGTGGCAAACGTCTTGTGCAGATTGAGGTGCACCACGTCAAAGCCCATGTCTCCCGGACGCACCACGCCCATGATCGCATTGAGGTTGGCGCCGTCGTAGTAACACAGGCCTCCTGCCTCGTGCACGATGCGCGTGATTTGCAAAATGTTTGGGTCAAACAGCCCCACGGTGTTGGGGTTGGTCAGCATCAGGCTCGCGGTATCCGGCCCCACCGCCGCGCGCAGAGCCTCCAGATCCACGCACCCATCCGTTCCGGAGGGGATATTCACAACCTCATACCCAGCCATGGCTGCACTGGCCGGATTTGTGCCGTGTGCAGAATCAGGCACGATGATCTTGGTGCGTGCCATATCCCCGCGGTCCTCGTGATAAGCCTTGATGAGCAGAAGCCCTGTAAACTCCCCGTGAGCGCCCGCCGCCGGCTGGAATGTGACAGCATCCATGCCGGTGATTTCGCAAAGCATCGCCTCGCACAGCGAGAGCACCTCGCGGCCCCCCTGCGCAGTCTGCGGGCGCTGAAGCGGGTGTATGCCCGCAAAACCCGGCAATGCGGCGATTTCCTCGTCGATGCGTGGGTTGTATTTCATCGTGCACGAACCCAGCGGATAAAACCCGTTGCACACGCCGTGCGCACGGCGCGCCAGCGCGGCATAGTGGCGGTCGATGTCGCACTCCGCTACCTGTGGGAGGCGCAAAGGTGCCTCCCGGCAAAGATCCTGCGGCAGCGCCGTATGCGGCACATCGGCAGGCGGAAGAATGGAGAGCCTGCGGCCTTCACGGCTCTTTTCAAAGATCAGCTTCATGAGAGCACCTCCCGCACGATGGCTGCGGCCCTGTCCATATTCTCCCGGCTGACCTGCTCGGTCGCACACCAGAGGATGCCCTCCTCCACAGGCAGGCCGCCTAAGATGCCTGCATCTTCGAGCGCCAGAAGCAGCTTATCCTTGCTAACCGGGCACGCCGTCACAAATTCGTGGAAGAAGGGCGCATTTCCCACGCGCGCAAGCCCGGCCTGCTCCAGCGCCTGCTGGAGGTAATGCGCATTGTTCATGCACCGCTGCGCCACTTCGCGCAGCCCATCCGGGCCCATTGCCGTCAGATATGCGCCGGCTGTCAGCGCGCACAGCGCCTGATTGGAGCAGATGTTGCTGCTCGCCTTCTCGCGGCGGATGTGTTGCTCGCGCGCCTGCAGCGTCAGCACAAAGGCGCGGTTGCCCTGTGTATCCACCGTCTCTCCAACGATGCGGCCCGGCAGCTTGCGCATCATCGCCTGTTTGGCCGCCATAATGCCCAGATACGGCCCGCCATAGCTCAGCGGCATTCCCAGAGGCTGCCCCTCCGTGACAGCGATATCTGCGCCAAGCTCACCCGGCGTCTTCATGAGGGCCAGCGCCATGGGGTTGCACGAGAGCACCGCCTTGGCGCCGGCTGCATGCGTGGCATCGACGAGGGCCTGTGCGTGCTCAAATGTACCGTAGAAATTCGGCGTCTGCACGATCACGCACGCCGTCTGCTGCGTGAGCATGGCGCAAAGCGCGTCGGTATCCGTCACGCCGTCCCGCTTAGGCACGATCTGCACCTGAGTGCCCGCCGCATGGCAATAGGTTCTGACCGTGGCAATCGTATCGGGGTGCACGGTAGCGCTGATGAGCGTCACCGTGCGCTTGCGATCCCGGCACATGGCCGCCGCTTCTGCCGCGGCGCTCGCACCATCGTAGATCGATGCATTGCTCACGTCCATGCCCGTCAGCTCGCACATCATCGTCTGATACTCGAATATGGATTGCAAAATGCCCTGGCTGATCTCTGCTTGGTACGGCGTGTAGGCGGTTACAAACTCCTCGCGCGAAGAGACCGTCTTTACGATGGAGGGAATGTAGTGGTGATACGCGCCCGCACCGCGCAGGATGACCGGAAACACGCGGCTATGGCTTGCCATTTCCTCCATCCGCGCGCGAAGCTGCATTTCGCCCATGCCCTCCGGCAGATTGAGGGGCTTTTGAAGAAACACGCTTTCGGGCACATCCGCATACAGATCGCTCATCTGCGCCAGACCGATTGCCCGGAGCATTTCCTCCTGCTCGCGCCTGGTATTGGGAACGTAACTGCCCATATTATGCCTCCTCTTCCAATGCTTTCGCGTACTCCTTTTCCGAAAGCAGCCCCTGCGGCGGCGTCTCCACCTCCACGCGGATCATCCACGCCTCATAGGGGGCTTCATTGATCCGCTGGGGCGCGTCGAGCAGCTCCTCATTCACCGCGACCACCCGGCCGCTGACGGGGCTGTACACGTCGCTGACCGCCTTGACAGACTCGACATCCGCAAACGCATCGCCCGCTGCCACCGTGTCGCCTTCCTGCGGCAGGTTGACAAAGACGATGTCGCCCAGCTGCGTCTGCGCGTGGTCGGTCAGCCCGATCTCGACAGTCTGATCCGGCAGCGTGCGCACCCACTCGTGGGACTTGGTATAGCTCAGTTCAGCGGGAATGTTCATGACAATGCCTCCTTTTTGTCTGTCTTTTCAATCACGCAAGCCTTTTACAGGCTGTATGCGTTACAAAGCCTTCCGATCGGTTTACGCCTTTGGGGACCGCTTGTAGAACGGCAGCGGCACGACCTCCGCCGCAATTCTGCGGCCGCGCACATCCACCTCAACCGCCGTGCCGGGCGCTTCATTTGTGATCGCGACCAGCGCCATGGCGACCGCCTGCCCCAGATACGGGCAGTGCGTGCCGGACGTCGTTTCGCCAATCTTTTCCCCGTCGCGGTACACCGCGCAGTGCTCGCGTGCAATGCCCCGCCCCGTCATCTTCAGCCCTACGCGTGCGATGGCAGGCTCTCCCTTGCGCAAGATGGCCTCTCGGCCAATAAAAGGTTCTTCCTTTTGCTGCTTGACGAACATGCCCAGCCCCGTCTCCAGCGGGGTGATGGCGTCGTTCATCTCGTGCCCGTACAGCGGCATGGCTGCCTCCAGCCTGAGCGTATCGCGCGCACCGAGGCCGCAGGGGATCAGCCCGTCCTGCGCGCCCGCTTCCAGCAGCAGATTCCACAGGCGCTCTGCATCTTCGCACGCGCAGTAAAGCTCAAACCCATCCTCACCCGTATACCCCGTACGCGAGATCAGGCACGCAATGCCGCCCACAGACGCCTCGCGCACAAAGCTGTAATACTTTTTCGGGATATTCGTTTCATCCGTGAGCTTCTCGAGAATCTCCTGTGCCCTGGGTCCTTGCAGCGCGAGCTGGGCGATGCCATCGGAGATGTCCGTCAGGCTCACATCGCCTTCCAGGTGATCGCGCATCCAGGCGACATCCTTTTCCCGGTTCGCCGCATTGACCACGATCAGATAGCAGTCTTCTGCGATCTTGTAAGCGATCAGATCGTCCACCACGCCGCCTTCTTCGTTGCACATCGGGCTGTAGCGCACCCGGCCGATTGCCATGCCGCTCATGTCGTTGGTCAGCAGCTTTTGCAAATTGTGCAACGCATCAGCTCCCTTGAGGATCACCTCGCCCATGTGCGATACGTCAAACAGCCCGCACGCCGTGCGCACCGCCATGTGCTCCGCGATCACGCCTGTCTTATACTGCACCGGCAGCAGGTATCCCGCGAACGGCACCATTTTGCCCCCTGCCCGCTCGTGACAGGCATACAGCGGCGTCTTTTTCTCCATGCACGTCCCCCCTTGGTTGTAGATTTTTTCTTCCATACAGCAAAGGCGCACGACCTTATGGCCGTGCGCCTCTGTTTTTTGACCTGAAAGATTCCCCGACATGCGCCGGGTTGCTTCGTCGGTGCATCGCTGCTTTCCAGAGTTTCGTCCGGAACGGGTCTTTTTGCCTGAGAGTTTGTTGCGCTTCCCCTTCGGCGCCGCATCAAGCGGTCTCTCCCCGTTCCATCGTCCGATATACACTTGTCAGAATCATCTGAATCCTTTATACCATTTTTCATCATTTCTGTCAATCCTCTTTGGATGAAAAGCGTCATCCATCTTTTCTGCGCCGACCCGATACTCAAGCGTTTTCAAGGAACGGCCTGCCGTCCTCCTTATAGCAGAGCGTGCCGAAATCATCGAAGCACAGCGTAATCGGCTTGCAGTCGATGTACTTGAGGATCTCATCCATGCGGATGCTGTCGCGGAAGCTCACAAACGAAAAGCTCACGCCCGCCCGCTTGGCGCGCCCCGTGCGGCCGATGCGGTGGACATAAAACTCCTGCTTGTCCGGCAAATCGTAGTTGAAGACGGCTTCCACATCATCCACGTCGATGCCGCGCGCGGCGACATCGGTCGCCACGAGGATTTCAAACTCACCCTTGCGGAAACCCGACATCACCTTGTCCCGCTGCGACTGGCGCACGTCGCCGTGCAGGCAGTCCGCGCTGTAGCCAGCCTTCTTAAGCCGCTCACACAGACGCGCAGTCATGTCCTTGGTGTTGCAAAAAACCATCACCCGCTTGTACTGGTCCGAATCCAGCAGATAAAGCAGGTGCTCATACTTCTGCTTCTGGTCCGATTCGACGATATACTGCGTGATGTCCGGCCGGTTCTCCGCCTCGGGCTGCACCACGATCTCAATGGGATCGTGCTGATATTTCCAGGAGACGGTCAGCACATCCTGATTTGTCGTTGCGCTGAACATGACCAGCTGGCGGTTCGGATCGCAGCTCTCAATGACCTTCTCCACATCCTGCACAAAGCCCATCTTGAGCATTTCATCCGCCTCATCAAGCACCAGCGTGTGCACGCCGCTCAGGCATATGTTACCCCGCTGCATATGGTCAAGCAGGCGGCCGGGCGTCGCTACGAGCACCTGCGGCTTGCGCGAGAGCGCATTCATCTGCTTGCCAAACGGCTGGCCGCCGTAAATCACCGCAATTTTGAGCCCCTTGATAAAGTGCGCCAGGTGCGTCAGCTCGTCGGCGATCTGCTGGGCAAGCTCACGCGTCGGGGCCAGAACGACCTCCTGCACGGACGAATCGCTCAGGTTCACATACTCGAGCATCGGAATGCCAAACCCCAGCGTCTTGCCTGTGCCCGTCGGCGCAATGGCGATGATGTCATGGCCCTCCATCATCAGGGGAATGCACTTTTCCTGTATGGCCGTCAGGCGGCGGAAGCCCATCCAGTCAAAGGCATCGGAGACCTCTTTGCTGATATCCATCCGGGCCAGCGGATGGGACTGATCGCGAATCTGCTCGTTGCTTTGCTCGTTACTCAAGACTGAAACCCTCTCTGCCTTCTGTTTTTGTACTTTTCTATTGTATCTCACCGAAGGCCAGGTTTCAAGGCAAAAAGCGAATTTTCACCGCAGGGCATCGTCCTTATCCCCATCCCCGCACGCAAAGCCTGCTGCCAAATCCTTGGCCGTTGTCTGGGGCCGGGCAAGCAGCGCGGCAAGCACCTGGCTGTCGGTAAAGAACTGCCGCTTCCCCTGCGCGTCCTCCACGCAGAACAGCGACGCACCTGAGCGCTCGATGGGCTCCACCAGCGTGATCAGGCGAGCCGTTTGCGGTACCGTGTACAGGTGCATCCTTGCGATACGCCGTGGCCGTTCCTGCCGTTCCTGGATGACGGCATACAGGTTTTCCGCCAGCAGCGTGCGGCGGCTCGTGGCGGCACAAATTAAAAGATACGCGCCGACGATGAGCAAGGACACGTTCAGCATCCCCAATTGCACAGCGCCATAGATGCCCAATCCGATGAAACACACACCTGCTGCCATGCCCATCGCCGTCAGCAGCGCAATCAAGCCAGAAACACCGAAGACATAGTACCCCAGGCTGAACACCATGCGTCCGCCATCCAGCGGCAACGCTGGCAGCAGATTGATGGTCAGCATCGCGGCATGGGCCAGCAGCATCTGGCGCAATGCCTCCTGTGGAAGCACCGCCCTTATTTCCGCTCGCGTAAGCAGCATCATAGCCAGATAATTGCCTGCCGGCCCGGCTGCGGCTACCGCCAGTCCACGCACCCCTTTGAGCGCGCTGCTGCCAGATGCGCAGGTCATCACGCCGCCAAAAGGCGTGAGCTCCAGCGTCTCAATCCGTTCGCCCAGCAACCTGCTCACGGCCAGGTGGGCCGTCTCGTGCACCAGCAGCGCCAGGATGGCGCCCAGGCACGCATAGCCCGAAGCCAGAAGGGCCACACAGGACAGGTATAGCAGAAACGACGGACGCACTTTCACCCTCATGCCGTCTGCCTCAGCTTCCAGAGAACACGGGCAATACCGACAGACCGTCCTTTCGCAGTTCAAAAGCCGCAAAACCCGCAGCCGTGCCGATAACCTGGCCGGCCGCCACCTCGCTGCTCTCGCTGACGGCGACGGTATTCAGCCCGCTGTATACCGATTCATAACCACCATCATGCAGGATGCGCACGGTATACTCGTCGCTCCGGTTTTTGACGACCGTCATCACCTCGCCGTCCTTGCAGCTGCCTATATCGCCCGTGCAGGCGTACTCCAGCCAGGGTTCCTGCTGGCTCCAGGTGTGCGCAATCTGCGCGCTGGTGGGCAGAAGCAGCGTGTCGTCTGTCTCATCCCCGGTGGTCAGAAACACCATGGCGCTCTGCGGCAGAATGTTGCTGACAAACTGCAGCCTGCCCAGCGAATCATCGTACTCAAAGCCCGCGGTCAGGTGGCTCATGACCGCCTCCACACTCTGCTGGTTTCGCACGCCCCACGCGCCTGCGCCGCACAGGCATAAAACAACGGCTGCCAGAACCATGTGTTTCTTCAGCAGCCGTTTGGGTTGGCGTTTCCTCCGGGGTGGGGTCTTCCATTCGCGCCGCTCTCGCGGCTGCATGTGTGTGACGACCACTTTCCTTTCGCCGTTGCGCATATGGCCCGCTCTCCCTTCCTTACTGGTGTACCAGCCTATGCCACCTGCACCAAAGAGAGAACGGTTATTTTACTTTGCCGTCTGCTTGACCTTGAGATCCAGCGACGTCTTATATTGGGTGACGTTGAGCACCAGGCCGATACCGGCCATGTTCACCACCAGGTTGGTACCTCCGTAGCTGATGAACGGCAGCGGGATGCCCGTGATGGGCATGACGCCAATGCACATGCCGATGTTTTCATACACGTGGAACAGCAGCATGGCCATAACGCCGATGATGATCAGCCTGCCAAACTTGTCATTGGTGTGGAATGACAGAAGCAGCATGCGGTAAATGACAAACGCATAGAGGGCCAGCAGCACCAGAGAGCCGACAAATCCCAGCGTCTCTCCCACAACGGAGAAAATAAAGTCGGTGTGGTTTTCAGGCACATAGTTCAGGTGCGTAAGCGTGCCTTCCGCCCAGGCGCCTTTTCCGTATAGGCCGCCGGAGCCGATGGTAATCTTGGAGTTGATGATCTGGTAACTGCTGCCGGTGGGGTCGGCCTCAGGGTTAATGAACGCCACCAGGCGCAACCAGCGGAAGTTGTTGGTCGAAGCCAGGTAAAAGATGACCGGCGTGACAGCCGCAACAGCCAAACCGCCCA
Source organism: Candidatus Ventricola gallistercoris (assembly GCA_018716525.1). Classification (GTDB taxonomy): domain Bacteria; phylum Bacillota; class Clostridia; order Christensenellales; family Aristaeellaceae; genus Ventricola; species Ventricola gallistercoris. The sequence continues at coordinate 4,978 of DVJV01000121.1, read as the reverse complement.
GCAGGAACATCCACCGCAGTTCAAACCCGGAAGCAAACAGCAACGCGACAAAGATAACGCAGAACACCATCAGCGTGCCGATGTCCGGCTGCGCCGCAATGAGCAGCGCGGGAATGCCGAAGTGAATGCAAACGTAGATAAAATATCGGAAATTGGGAATCGGCTTATCCGGGTATCGTGTCAAAGCCTTGGACAGTGTGATGATCAGCGCGATTTTGGCCAGCTCTGACGGCTGGAATGTGCGGTCAAGGAACTGGAACCAGGCGTTAACACCGTTGATCTGCGCGGTGGTCAAAACCAGGCCGAGCAGAAGCACATCCACCACGTAGATGACCGGCCACAAGCGGCCGATGATGTCGTACTTGATGGTCATCATCAGTGCCACAACAACCATGCTGATCACGACGAACATCAGCTGCAGGCGTCCGTTGTTGGCATCCATGACCAGGTCCTGCAGGGAGCGGTCAGAGCCCAGCGTCGGGTCAAAGTTGGCGATGGTGATGGCCAGCACCCCGTAAAGCGCCAGCATATAGCTGGCGATGAGCAGCGGCCAGTCAAAATGCGGCTTGGCCAGCCGGTGGTTCTCCGAAAAAAACATGCGTTGATCTCCTCGTCATCAGGCCATTTTCAGCAGCGCGCTCACCATGGCATCCAGCGCCTTTCGCACCGCTCCGCCGGCCTCGATGGCCGCGCGCGCTTTGCGTGCAGCCAACATCACGGACTCATCCTCGGGAATGGAGGCAAGAGACGGGCAATCCAGTATGGTTTCAACCGTCCGCACGTCGTACTGTGCGCCGGTACGCACACCATTTCGGCTGATGCGGTTGATGGCCAGGTACATGCCAGCCTCTTTACTCTCCACATGCATCATCAGGCGCTCTGCGGCGCGCATGGAAGCGTCGTCCGGCCGGGTGACGACGATGCGCACATCCTCCCGGCGCATCGTCCCCAGGCCGGTCTGGCCGGTTGGCAGATCGACCACCAGCACATCGCAAAGCGCACACAACGCCGGCTTGATGGTTGAAATCTCCGAAACCGGTACGCCCTCATGGAGCGATGCGCACGCAAAGCGCAGCCCCTCGCGGCGCGGCACGCGGTAAAGCGCCGCGTTGATATCCGCCTGCCGGGCGATGACATCCACCATGTCAAGCACCACGATGCTCTCAAGCCCCAGCGTCAGGTCGCAGGAGCGGGAAATGCCCGATGCATCCAGCAGGATGGTCTTTTTTTCGGCTTTTGCAGCGCCAACAGCCAGCGACAGCGCTATGGTCGATTTGCCCACGCCGCCGCTGCCGGAGCACACGGCCCATATTTTTCCCATTGTCTTTCCTCCGTATGCCGCGCGGCTGTCCGTTGTGCTGCAAGCAAAGCAACACATCAGTACGCCAGGGAGTTGGAAGGCGCCATGAAGTCCTCGCTGCTCAGCAGCCGGTTCTCCAGGTAGTAGTCGCAGATCTCACTGATCGTCAGCGAGCAGTATGCACCGCTGTACCCGTTCGGGATGTAGACACAGATGGCAATTTCGGGATCATCATACGGCGCAAACGCCACCATCCACGCGTTGTTTTCCAAATCGATGGTCGTCTTCTCAGCGGTTCCCGTCTTTGCGCCGATGTTATCGCGCACGTCGTCATATTCGCTTGAGTTGAAGAAGCGCTGGGCGGTACCTTCTGCCTCGGCCACGCCCTTCATCCCTTCCCGCAGATAGGCCAGGTATTCCTGAGCACCCTCCCCTTCGATCTGAGAGGCCAGAATCGGCGTGCTCTGGCTGAGCACTTCGCCATCCGGAGAGATGATGGAGTCGATAAGCCGCAAGTCGTACACCTTGCCGCCATTTGCAACCGCAGCGATGTAGCGCGCAACGGCCACCGGCGTCACCGTGGTGATGGACTGTCCGACCGCGCACATGATCGCCTCCGAACCGCCCCATTTAATTTCGTTGAGCTTAATGAACGTGTCACCGGCCACCCTCTGCAGGTAGACCATCTCGCGCGGCATGTCCAGCTCCTCCATCATGATGGTACGGATCTCAGGCAGCCAGTCGTTCTGGTTGTAATCGACGGCCATGTCCATCAGGCGCTTAATGCACTTGTCAATCTTCTCCTCGTCAAAGGTCATGTTGTACTCTTCGCCAACCTCGACGATGATGTTCTTGATCTGGTTGAACACGATGGACGGACGCCAAGTGGACTGCTCCGCCGCGCTGATAGCCTTGTTCTTGTCGTAGAGCGTCGTTTGGCTGCCCACATAGCCCTGCAGCTCGCCCGGCAGGTCAATGCCCGTCTTGGTGGTCAGGCCATAGAGGGCGGCCGTCTTGTAGAGCTGATCGTCGGTGTTTTCATACAACCGGGAGCCGACTTCGTAGAAGAAATAGTTGCACGAGCGGGTCAGCGCTTCGCGAACCGTCTGGTTGGAATGCGCGCTCAAGTTGTTCTGGTTTACCCAGCACCGCGGCGGATTGGTCTGGTCGTACTTGGTGTACTTACCACCGTCGTTGATGATCTCACTCATGGTCAGCACGCCGCTGGTCAGGCCAGCGGTGGCCGTCACGACCTTGAAAATAGAACCCGGCGTATCGCGCGAACCGATGGCGTAGTTGACCAGCGGATTGCGCGAGTCAAGCAGAATATTCGAGGCTGCCTCGCCGCCCACAATGAATGCATTGGGGTCATACGGCGGGTAGCTCGCCAGCGCCAGCACGCGGCCCTCCATGTCGACGACGACGACAGCGCCCTTTTCGGCCAGGGCAATGGGGTTGGCATCGAAGTCGCGCGTGGTGCCCTGGAGCTCATTTTTGTTTTCGTTGAGCCAGCTGTCGCTGTTGAGCAGCGTCTCCTGTGCATCTCGGATATACTCGATGTTTTCTGCCAGCGCATTCTCCGCAACGCGCTGGAGATTGGAGTCAATCGTCAGCTTGATGTTATTGCCGTCCGTCGCCTCGGTAGTCGACAGCGTTCGGCTCACCGCACCAAAGCGGTCAATCTCCACCACACGCTTGCCCACGCGCTGCGTCGTGCAGGGGGTGAGCCAGTCTTCCATGGTCTTTTCCACGCCATCCAGGCCGATCAGGTCGGAAAGCGCATAACCCTTGTCCTGATAAGAGCTGTAGTAGCTATCGTAATTCTGGATCTTGCCGATGTAACCGACCACGTGGCAGGCCAGCGTGCCGTTGGGATACACGCGCTGGGTGCTCACCGACACGCTCACGCCTTCAAGCGTCAGCGCCTTGGCCTCGATCTCAATGACCGTCTCCCAGCTCACATTGGAGGCAATGGTAATCGGGCGAGACAAGAACGCATTGTTCTGCATGGTTTCCCACACGCCGAGCACCTGGATCTTCTTTTCCATGCTCAGGTCTTCGGGAATTTTGTAATTGCTGCACAGCTTATCAAAGAGCTCCTGCTGGGGAACGGAGCTGACGTAGAAGTTGCTGCGCCACATTTCCTCGCGTGCATTCTGCTGGGACTGGGTGTAGTCGTTGTTATTCCAGGTGAAGACCCAAAGGCCGGTCATCTCATCCTGCACAAGCGAAAAGGAGGTATCCATCTTGCCGCCGTTGCGCTCTACGATGTCAATGACATCGATGATCGCATTGGTATAGAGCACGTACTGGCTGACAGTTTTGCCGGTCGTCTCGTCGATCTCGGTGGGAACAAAGTTCGGGTCTCGGTAAAACTGGACATTGTAAATCTGCTTGTCATAGGCCATCGTCAGGGAGTTGACGTCCATAATGGTGCCTCGGGAGCCCTGGCTGGTGATCGTCTTGGTCTTCTTGGATTCTGAACTGGTATAGTTCTCCTCGTAGCTGACCACTTGCAGGTTAAACAGCCGCACGACCAGCACACCAAAGAGCAACGCGATCACGCAGGCAATCGTCCTGTATCGTCCCAGATATCTCTTATTCACAGAACACAAAACCTCCGTACATGCTTAGCGATAGATTTCTGTAACGGCGTCTTCCTCTTCCAGATCCCCCGGCCTGCTCTTTTTGGCTTTGAATGCGCGCATGATCACTCGCATCACAAGCGACCCCGGCAGGATCATCACGGCGCTGTATGCCGCGCAGAGCAGCATCCGCACGACGGTGATAAACCCCTGCTCCGATCCGATCAAAAACAGATAGCCGATGTAAAGCATTTCTCGCATGAGCGTGAGAAAAAAGCAAATCAGCATCAATTCCAGCACGCTCTTGTGCTTCATCTTGCGCAGTTTCTTGTTCATGGCGGATCGCAGCATCGGCGCCGCCCAGCCGATGAACGTATAGGCCACCAGATTGATGGCCAGCACATAACCCACGCTGGCATCGTAGAGCATGGCCATCACCGAACCGGTGCAGAATCCTCCGTATGCACCGGTATAGCCCGTGAGCAGCACCAGAAACACGATGAGCATATCTGGCGCGACGCCCGCAATGCGGATGTAGCCGACCAACGTGGTCTGGATGATGCAGGCCACGAAGGCCGTGGCGACAATCCGAAGGGCTCTTGACAATTCTCTTCACCTCGTGGCTGATGCGTTTACAGATCCTCCGGGAACCCATCATCCTCCTGCGGGAGGAGGTCAGGGTCCATCGTCGGCTCCGGCGTGGCGCTTAGTTGTGGCGTCTGGTCGGGCGCAGGCGTGGGCGTTACCTCGACGTACTGATCGGCCAGGTCGCCCATGGCCTCTTCGTCGATGATGAAGTCCACTTCCTCCGGCTCGGGCGTAGGCGTCGTGCGGCCGGGCGCATCGGGCAGCGGCACCGGCGTGGAAGCCGTCAGGCGCTCCTCCTCGATAACAGCCTGCGGTCTGGCCGTGGCCACCGGCGCAATGATGATCTCGGTGTTGTCGTAGTTGTCCGGCATCTCCTCGACTTCTGCGTAATAGCGCAGCACCAGCACGTTTTCAATGTGCTCAAAGTCTGCCGCAGGCTCAACGACGATATAGTGCTTGTTGTCCTCGATGGCTCGCGTGCTCTCGCGCACATAACCGATGAGCA
>DVJV01000120.1 GCA_018716525.1 Candidatus Ventricola gallistercoris | reverse complement strand
CCGCCTGCGGCGTCCTTTTCCGAGTATTTGCACTGTTTCCCTCTCGGCTCTATGAGCCTCCCGGGCGGGAAACAGTGTAAGGAAACCTTGCTGCGCAAGGCTTCCGAATCCGCCGCACATGTCGCCGGATTCGGATTGCATTTGGAGGGCTTTGGCCCTCCAAACCTCCCGGATGGGTTTTTTGACTGATTTGGCGGTGGGATGCCCTTTGGACGCGCTTCTTCGCTTCGCATGGTTTCAAGCGATTGGGAATGCGCGGCGCATGGCGTGTCAGCCGGGCAGCTCCTCGTAGCGGACGATGCGGCTATCCGTGTCGTACTCATCGCGGGACAATGCGCGGGTGAGCGTCTCGACTTCGCCGTTTTGGTTGTCGTAAGGATCGCGCCGCAAGAACCGGCGCGGTGGGTCAAACTCCTGCTGGAAGTCGCTGCACAGCGGCAGACGCCAGGGCTCCAGATTGCCGAAGTAGAAATTCCACCGGTCTATTGCACCAGCACGGTAAGCGGAGCCGCCGAAAGAGCAATCGGCATACAGCCAGCCATACGGGGCGACGTAAAAGCGGGCCCAGTCGTGGTTGCCGGTGCTGTCGGGCGTGGTGTACAGGCCGGCCTGCCAGCGTGCGGGAATGCCGCACAGGCGGCACAGCGTGATAAACGAAATGGCCTGCACGCCGCAGTCGCCCCGCAATCCGCTGAGGAAGTACTCGGGAATCTGGGTCACCGTCACATAGGGCGGCATGTAGCGGTAGACCGCCTGTGTGGTGATAAAATCGTAAATGTGGCGCGCCTTGAGCAGAGGATTGGTTTCATTGCCCACGATTTCGCGCGCGAGCGCGCGAAGATAGGGGGTAAAGACCACGTGCGGCGCCTGCTCCTGCGTGTCAAAAGTGGGCTGGTCAGGCGATACGCCATGGGGATCGGGCACGCAGTATGGCGCGTCGATCTCATAGGCAAGCTCGGCGCTGACGGTCATGCCCGGATCATAGGGCAGCTCAAAATAAGCGGTGCGGTGCGGCGCATCCGGCGCGGCGATGTGTGCCGCTGCGTGGGAGGCGCTCAGCAGGGCAGCATGGCGGACCTGTGCGCCCACGACAGGCAGCGGCAGGTGAACGCGCAGCGTCTCACCCGGAGTGAGACGGTCGCTTCGGATGGTCATTTCCTCGTGCACCTCAAAGCGCACGTGCGCACGGCCCTGTGTTTTCATTCGCGCGATGATGGCGTTTAGCGCCCGCTGACGTGCCGCTGTGGATGCCGCCAGATGGGGATCGGTCGCCCGGGCGGCATATTCTGGCCGGGTTTTCAGCAGGCTGGAGATGCAGTTGTCCTTAAAGCGCACCTCTCCGCCGATGTAACGCCAGTCAAGCGTGCCGTCGTCGCGCAGAGCTTCCAGTTCGTCCTCGGTAAAATCGCGCACCTGAGCCTGCAATAGCGCAAGCAGTGCGGCGCGCGTGTGAGGGTAGGCGCCAGGCAGCTGGTTTGCGATGACGAGCTGAACGCGCAGACGCTCGCGCAGCGTTTCGGGCACGCGCGGATCGGAAAGGCGCATTTCGATGACCCGGGCCATGCGCTCAAAGTCGCCTGCCTCAAACAGGCGCTGAATGTCCGGCGGAAGCGGATAGCTCAGATAGGATAGATCGCTGAGCATGAAGATCCCTCCTGACAGGATTGATAAAAAAGGTATCTATGCCATGTGGCCGCGGCGGACTGTCTCCAAAATCTCTTTGGGTGTTTTGGAGGGCCGCAGTCCTCCAAACGCAAGGCGAATCCGGCGACATGTGCGGCGGATTCGCAAGCGTGCGTAGCAAGGTTTCTTTACGACGCTGTTTCCCGCCCGGGAGCCCAGCAGGGGCGAGAGGAAAACAGCGCTAAAACTCGGAAAAGGACGCTGCAGGCGGACTTTTTCGACACGATGCTGCGGGCCGCGGCCATTTTGCCGCGGCCCGCAGATCAGGGCAGTGTATCAGTCAAGCAGACTGCGCACATAAGCTACGATTTCTTCGTTGTGAGCGTGGGCGAAGAACAGCTCGATGAACTTCTCGCCTGCGATGGCGCCGCGCACCAGATCCTGGTCGATGCCCTTGAGGCATGTGATCAGGTCCTTGAGCGTGTGAGCGCGGACAGCATCCAGGATCTTCTTGTTGCGCTGCTCGGGAATCACGCGGTCGGCAGGGTAGCCGTTACCGCTGCCAAAGCCGAACAGCTTTTCAAACGTGTATTCAAGGTTCAGCTCAGCGCCCCAGCCGTATCCCTTGGCAAAGGGCATGGAGATGGCATTTCCGTCGTTGATCTGTGCGAACATGTAGCCGTCAGACGGATCGACCACGTGGCCGCAGATGACGCCCGGGAAGCTGTTGAGCGCGAGCATGGCGCCTTCGCCGGTGCCGCAGCCGGTGACGACGTAATCCGCCGCGCCAGAATTGAGCAGGATTGCGGCAAGAATGCCGTTTTGCACATAGGTGAGCGAGGGTTCGCCGGGCGTGCCATACATGCCATAATTGTCGACCTGGTGGCCCAGGGGTACGACGACCTTTTTGAGAGCAGCTTCAATTTGGGCGTTTTTGGCTGCCTGGCTGTTCTCGTTAATCAAAGCGATGCGCATAGTGTAACCTCCTTGTTCATTCGGACCCATGGTGAAACGAACGCCTGTGTATAATTAAACAATACAGCCATGAGCGCGCCATGTCAAGAGGCGATTTCGAAAGCGCAGAGAATCGAGAAAAAGAAAAGCGGTCTCCCGCTCAAAAAGAGGGACACCGCAAAGAAATGGCCGTTCAAAACAGAATCAGGCGTGCAAAAGCCGGGCAGGAAGCCTGCGCATCACGCGGATGAACAGCGGACCCACGACCAGGCAGGAAACGGCTTCCCCGGCTGCAACGCTGAGCATGCACAGGGAAAGCGGGATCACCGGGGAATAACAGTAGTGCACCACCGTGCCGACGACCAGCCCGTTAAAGAGCACGGGCATGAAGGCGGCGGGCCAGAAGTGTGCGCGCAGACGGCGGGTACAGAGCGCGGCCAGAAGGGTGGCCAGCGAACCGAAGACGATGTCAAAGATGGTGCAGCCGCCCAGAATATTGGAAAGCAGGCAGCCCACGAACAGCGCGGGCACGGCTTCCGGCATCAACAAGGGCAGAAGCGTCAGCGCTTCGGAAAAGCGCACCTGCACTTCACCATAGCTAAGCGGGGCGAGAAGCAGCGTCAGGGCAGTGTACAGGGCGGCGATGACAGCGCCGCGCGCAAGCGCGTGCGTGCTCATCCATTCCGGCGCCTTGCCGGAATGCGGGGGAAAAGTGTGGCTCATTTAGGAAGATTCTCCTTTGTCATTTTGCTCAACCGGCAAGGCAAAACGGCAGGGCGTTCCGCGTCCGGAACAACAAAAAAACGGCACAAGGCCGCATGTAAAGGCGCGGCAAACCGCGCCTTTGGCCCATAGTTTTGTTTAAGGACTGGATGGTTTCGAACAGTCCGCCAGGTTGTCGCAAGCATTATAGCAAAGATGCGCGAAGAATGCAAGGGAAAGCGCGCGGTTTTTGGCTTGCGGGAGGAGCCGGAAAGCGCCAGGCGGCGGGTTGCGCGCAGGAGAGAGGAAACAGAATGCCGCATCTTGCTTCCAATGCCGGGCGTGCGTCAGGTTGACAGGCATACCGGATCGCTGTATACTGAAAACGATCGCTGCCGGAAAACAGGTTTATGCGGCGGCACAGAGCGGGCTGTCTGCCCGCGGACGAAACGCTATGCATGGGAGGGGAAAACGGCCATGACGCTGCTGGAATACCGCATCTTTCACACCGTCACGGAGCAGGGCAGCTTCGCGCGCGCCGCGCAGGCACTGCACCTGACGCCCAGCGCCATCAGCCACGCGGTCAGCTCCATGGAGGAGGCGTGCGGTTTTTCCCTGTTCGTGCGCGGAAAGAGCGGCGTGTCGCTCACGCGAAACGGCGAGGCGCTTTACACCGCCATCCGCCAGGTGCTCGCCGCCGACGAAACGCTCAGCCAGATGATTGGCGAGATCAAAGGCGTGCAGCGCGGCAAGGTGCGCATTGGCGCGTTTAACAGCGTCTGCGTCGCCTGGATTCCGCAGATCGTCGCCGGGTACAGGCAGCTTTACCCCGGGGTGGAAATTGAGATCAGCCAGGGAACATACGACGACGTGATCAGCTGGATCAAAAACGGCGTTGTGGATATCGGCTTTCTTTCCACGGAGTCCACGCGCGAGCTGACCGTCAGGCCGCTGTACCGCGACAGGCTGATGTGCGTCACCCCCAAGGGATTCCGCACGCGCAACCCCGCTTTCATCACGCCGGATGAGATGAAGGCGCAGACGTTTGTCGTCCAGGGTGACGCTACGGATGCCGATGTGCAGGCGTTTCTGGCCAAGTATCACATCAACGTGCGGGCGTCCTGCCGGGTGGTGGACGACCTGTCCACCATCGCCATGGTGGAAGGGGGATTCGGCATCTGTATCATGCCGAACCTGATTTTGGAGCGCTCCCACGGCGATGTGGATGTCTATCCCATTGAGCCGATGGAATACCGCGAATTTGGCATTGCCGTGCTCAACCCGCAGATGATGCCGCCGGCCGTCAGGCAGATGGCGGCGCACATTGAAGCTTTTGCGGCAAAAAGGCGCAGCGAAGCGCCGGATACCCATGCGGGTCTCAAGCCCGGCGAATCATTTTAAGAAGCATTGTGGCGGTGTGGCCGTGCATTGGGCACAGCGGTCTGCCGGAGCGCCTGCCCGATTGTGAAAGGAAGGGGTTTCATGAAGAAGTGGATCGTCTGTGTGCTCACGCTGTGCATGCTGGCCGTCTTTGCCGGCGCGCTGGCCGAGTTCCCGGTGACGCTTGTGGATCAGGCGGGGCGGGAGGTTTCCATCAGCGAGCAGCCCGAGCGCATTGTTTCAGGGTATTACATCTCCACCTCTGCCTGCATCGCCCTCGGGCTGGAGGATTGCATGGTGGGTGTGGAGGCCAAAGCCGATACGCGCAACATCTATACGCTGGCGGCGCCTTCGCTCCTTGAGCTGCCCAGCGTCGGCACGGCCAAGGCGTTTGACCTGGAGGCATGCCTGGCGACGGAGCCGGATCTGGTGATTCTGCCCGTCCGGCTTGCGGACTCTGCGGATGCGCTGGCCGAGTTCGGCATTCCGGTCTTGCTGGTCAGCCCGGAAGACGATGAGCTGCTTTTAGAAATGATCGCCCTCATCGGTGAGGCGACGGGCACGCAGGAGAGGACGCAGGAGCTCAACGCGTTTATTGTTGCCCAGAAGGCGCTATGTGCCCAGATGCTTTCCGACGTGGAGCCGGTGACGGCGCTGATGCTCGGCAACTCCGATTACCTCACCTGTGCGCCGGGGGATATGTACCAGTCTGCCGTGCTAGAGGGGGCGGGGGCTGTCAACGCGGCGGCAGAACTGACGGGCGCAAACTGGGTGACGCTCGCCTATGAGCAGATGATCGTCTACAATCCGCAGGTGATCATCATCCCGCCGGAGAGCGCGTATACCGCGCAGGATGTGCTGGCGGACCCCGAGCTGGCCATGCTCGATGCGGTGAAGGCGGGCGCTGTCTATGAGATGCCGCGCGCTTTTGAAGCGTGGGATAGCCCGGTGCCCTCCGGTGTGCTGGGCACGCTCTTCCTGGCCAAGACGCTCTATCCCGATGCTTACGGGGAGGCGATGTACAAGGATGCTGCGCGCGAACTGTATGAGACGTACTACGGCTTTACGCCCGACGAGGCGCAGCTGTGAGACAACATCGTGACAACCGCCTGATTTTCTGCGCCGCCGCAGCTTTGCTGCTGGCGGCCTTTGGCGTTTCGCTGTGCATTGGCCGCTATCCGCTGGCCTTGGGCGATCTGATTGGCGCCATGGCGGGGCAGCAGGGCATGGATTCGCAGGTCTTCTGGCGTCTGCGCCTGCCGCGCAGCCTCGCCGTGTGTGCTTCCGGGGTGGCGCTGGGCGCGTGCGGTGCGGTGTATCAGGCCCTGTTTGGCAATCCGCTTGCCGCGCCGGACATCATGGGCGTATCCGGCGGCGCGACGCTGGGCGCTGCGGTTGCCGTTGTGCTGCTGGGCGGGAGCGCGGTTGCACCGGCGGCATTTGCCGGCGGCATGGCGTCGCTTGTGCTTTCGCTGCTGCTGACGCGGGCATCCGGCGCGCGGGGCACGGGAGCCATCGTGCTTTCGGGCATTCTCGTCAGCGCGCTGTCGAGGACGGGCATCATGCTCCTGAAGACGCTGGCCGATACGGAGGGGGAACTCGCCTCCATCGAGTTTTTCACGATGGGCAGCTTTGCGGGCATCACATCTTCTGATCTGCCTGTGATCCTGACGGGCACGGGTGTGGGGCTGCTTGCGTTGTTTGTGCTCAGGCGGCAGGTCGCATTGCTCACCCTTTCGGATGAAGAGGCGGCTTCCCTCGGCGTGCATGTGGGGATCATGCGCGCGCTGGTGCTCACCGCCGCGACGTTCATGGTCTGCGCGGTGTCTGCGCGCGCGGGCGTGATTGCCTTTCTTCCTTTAATTGCGCCGCACGGCGCGCGCATGCTGCTGCGCGGGCACAGCCGAGGAATGCTGCCGCTTTCCGCGCTGGCAGGCGGCGTGCTGCTTCTGCTGGCAGATGGTGCGGCGAGGCTCACGCCAGGGGCGGAGCTGCCGGTGTCCGTGCTCACCACGCTGATGGGCGTGCCGGTCATCGGCGTGCTGATGGTGCGAGGAGGCGTGCGAAATGCTTGAGATCTCGGGCCTTTGTGTGGGATACGGCGGGCATGAAGTGCTCAGCGGTGTGGAGCTCAGCGTGCATCCGGGCGAAGTGGCGGCGTTACTGGGGCTCAACGGCAGTGGAAAATCCACCCTGCTGCGCGCGGCAATGGGCCTGATGCCGGTGACGGCTGGCCGCGTGATGCTCTGGGGGGAGGACATGACCGCACTGTCCGCCCGAAAGCGCGCGCAGTGCTGTGCCTATGTGCCCCAGCGCAGCCGTGTTTCAGACGGGCTCACTGCGCTGGAAGTGGTGCTCATGGGCGCCAATGCGCGCATGCCGCTGCTGGGGGCGTATACCGCGGCGCAGCATGAGCAGGCGCAGGCGTGCCTGGAGCAGATGGGGGCAGAGGAACTGGCGCTTTGCAGGATGGGCGCGCTTTCGGAAGGGCAAAAGCAGCTCGTGGTGTTTGCCCGCGCGCTGATGCAGAAGCCGCGCGCATATCTGCTCGATGAACCGGATGGCGCGCTCGATTGGCCGCACCGCTTTGCGATGATGCGCCGCGTCCGGGAGCTGGCCGCGTATGGATGCCTGGCGCTTGTGGTGCTGCACGATCCGGCGCTTGCGCTCAACCTGTGCGACCGGGTGCTGATTTTGCAAGAGGGGCGTGTCACAAAGACGCTGGATCTGCAAAAGGCGGACGACGCGCACATTGAAGAGGCGATGCGCGCGCTGTATGGCGAAGTTTCGCTCGTGCGCGGGCGTGACGGGCTGGCCCTTTTGCCGGATGGGGGCCCGTGAGGGCCGTTCTCTTTACAGCCCGGCATTTTTCGTGATATAATCCATAAGACATTCGGAAAGATGCCTTTTCCATCATTCTTGAACAAAGGGGAGGATGCAGATGTTTTCCACACTGGATATGCATATTCTGGAGATCCTGTGCGAAGATGCGCGCGTGACGCCGCGCGAGATCGCCGTCATGACGGGCAGCGATGAGCAGACAGTCAGCGCTTCGCTTGACGCCCTGCGCCGCGCTGGCGTGCTGGTGGGGTATCAGGCGCTGATCAACTGGGAGCGCACGGAGCGCGCATTTGTTCAGGCGGTTATCGAGGTCAACGTGCAGCCGCAGCGCGAAAAGGGCTTTGACGCCATTGCCCAGCGCATCATGCAGTATGATGAGGTGAAGTCGCTCTATCTGATGAGCGGCGCATATGATCTGATGGTGCTGTGTGAGGCGGCGACGTTGCGCGAGCTGGCGCAGTTTGTGCACAGCCGTCTTTCCGTCATCGAGGGCGTGACCGGCACGAGCACGCACTTCATGCTCAAGACGTACAAATACGGCGGCGTTCTCTTTGAGCCCGGCAGGGATGACCGGCGCGAGGCGGTGATGCCGTGATGCACTATGATCGCGTGATCAATGAGCGGGTGGCGGGTGTGCCGCCCAGCGGCATCCGCAAGTTTTTTGACATCGTCCGCCAGATGCCGGGCGCCATCTCCCTGGGCGTGGGCGAGCCGGATTTCATCACCCCATGGCCCATCCGCGATGCGGCCATCCAGTCCATCGAGGAGGGGCGCACGCAGTATACCTCCAACTGGGGCATGGAGTCCCTGCGCGAGAAGGTCGCCGCTTATTTGCGGATGCGCTATCACGTCGTCTACGATCCTCACGATGAGGTGCTCATCACCGTGGGCGCCAGCGAGGGCATCGATCTGGCGCTGCGCGCCATCGTCTGCCCCGGCGACGAGGTGCTCGTGCCGGAGCCCAGCTATGTGAGCTATGCGCCTTGTGTGACGTTCGCGGGCGGAAAGGCGGTGCCGGTCGTCACCCGCGCGGAGGATTGCTTCGCCCTGACGCCGGAAGCGCTCGCTGCGGCGATCACGCCGCGCACCAAGGCGCTCATATTGCCCTATCCGAACAACCCGACCGGCGGTGTCATGACCCGCGAGCAGTTCGCCGCACTGGCAAAGGTGCTTCGCAATACGCAGATCGTGGTCATTTCCGACGAGATTTACTCTGAGCTGGTCTATTCCGGCCATGAGCATACGTCGTTTGCCGCGATCGAGGATATGTGGGAGCGCACGGTCACGCTCAACGGCTTTTCCAAGGCGTTTGCCATGACGGGCTGGCGCGTGGGATACTGCTGCGCGCCGCGCGAGCTGCTCGCGCCCATGTTCAAGATCCATCAGTACACGATGCTCTGCGCCTCCATTCAGGGGCAGATCGCCGCGGATTGCGCGCTGGGCCGCGCGTTTGAGACCCAGTTTGAAGACGTGCGCACCATGGTCCGCTCCTATGACAGGCGGCGCCGTCTGATGGTGAAGCGGCTCAACGATATGGGCCTTACCTGCTTTGAACCGCGGGGCGCGTTCTACGTCTTCCCGTCGATTCAGCGCACGGGCCTGTCAAGCGATGCGTTTTGCACAAAGCTTTTGGAGGCGCAGCATGTCGCCTGTGTGCCGGGCACGGCATTTGGCGCGTCGGGCGAGGGGCACATCCGCTGTTCGTATGCCACGAGCATCGAAAAACTGGGCACGGCGCTTGACCGCATCGAGGCCTTTGTGCAAAGTCTTTGACCAGCGTGGCAGGATTGTGGCGCAATTGTGAATCGTGCATGAAGTCCGGGTGGCAATTTGCAGAAACGATTGCGTTTTGATTTCGCTGCGGGTATAATGGTTACCGTGATTTGTGTACAATCATCAATGATGGAGGGATTTGAAGCGTATGAAAAAGACAGTACTGGCCCTGATGCTGGTGCTCGCGCTGCTGACCATGAGCGCGTGCAGCACAAAGGAGCCGACCGTGGAGCCGGAGGAAACGCCGGTTGTGACCGAGGCGCCGACGGCAGAGCCGACCGAAGAGCCGACGGCGGAACCGACTGCCGAACCGACCGAAGAGCCGACGGCGGAACCGACTGCCGAGCCGACCGAGGCGCCGACGGCTGAGCCCACGCAGGAGCCGACCGAGGAACCGGCAGCGGAGTCCACCGAGGAACCGGCAGCTGAGGCGACCGAAGAGCCGGAGGCAGAGGCCGAAGTCATCGGCGGTGCGGACGGCGCGACCAGCGTGTACGTGACGGACGAGGCGGAGGAAACGGCCGAGCCTTCCGTGGCGGCGCTGTCGCTGGAAGGCGAGGAAGAAGCGCAGGCAGAGGAGGCCTCCCTGCTGGAGGACACCGTGCTTGCCACGGCCTATGACGGCGCTGTGACCGTGCTGCGCTCGGATGTGGAGGAAGAGTACGACGAGATGCTCGACCTGTACATCTCCTATTATGCCCAGTACGGCTATGAGATGGATGAGTACGACCAGGACTTCCAGGCATCGGTTGCACAGGAGACCGTGCAGATGCGCCTGAGCCAGGGCATTGTGGAGCACTTTGCCGCCAACAACGGCTATGAGCTGACGCCTGAAAAGGAAGAGGAACTGCGCGCGCAGGTGGATACGGCCATCGACAGCATGCGCGAGTACTATGAGAGCTACCTGAGCTACTACGGCTATGAAGGCGAGGAGCTCAAGAAGGTCGTGGACGACGAGCTTCAGGCCAGCGGCTATACGCCGGAAGCCCTGTATGAGAACGCCCGGCTCAACGATCTGCTTGACTTCATCTTCAACATGGCGACGGAGGACGTGACCGTCACCGATGAGGAAGTGCGCGCCTCCTTCGACGCGAAGGTGGAGCAGCAGAAGGAATCCTACGCCAATGTGGATACGTTCATCAACGACTATGTGGCCGGAACGCAGATCCTCTATACCCCGGAGAATGTGCGCCTGGTGCGCAGCCTGTACATTGCCCAGGTGGAGGGCGAGGCGACGCCCGGCGAAGCGACGCCTTCCGAGCTGACCGAGGCGACGCAGGGCGAGTCTGAGCTGGCCGATCCTGCAGAGCTGACGGGCTATGCCAAGGCGGAGGCAGTGCTTGCGGCGATTCGCGCGGGCGAGAGCTTTGACGACGCCATGGCTGCCTACAATGAGGATGGCGCGACCGAGGAGCAGATGATGCGGGGCTATCCGGTTTCTGAGGAGAGCACGCTCTACGGTGATGAGTTCAAGGCGGCCGCCATGGCGCTGGAGAACATCGGCGATGTTTCCGACGTGATCGTGACGGACTATGGCTACTACATCCTCAGCTATGTGGAAGACCTGACCCCCGGCGAAGCGGATTTTGAGCCCCTCAAGGAATCCGAGACCGAAGAGGCGCTGCTCAACAAGAAGAATGATGCCTACTCTGCATTCATCGATGAGATTCTCAAAGAGTCGGGCTATGAGATCGGCGACCTGAGCAGCTTGTACCACGTCTATGTGGCGGAGGTTATCGAGCCGACGATCGCCTATGCGACGGTGGAGGCCGAAACACCCCTGACCGATATGCCCGATGGCGTGCCGGTGGCGACGCTGAGCGCGGGCGCTTCGATGGATGTGCTCGGCCACATCGGCATCGATGGCGAGGAGTATGCGTTCGTGGCGGTGCCGGGCACGCAGATCAAGGGCTATGTCAACACCGCGTCCATCAAGGATATGGACGAGGAGACGGCTTTGACGGTTGACAACAGCGCGCTGGTCGTCGCAGCCGAGCTGCCTGACAAGCTGCCTACGTTCACCATCGTCATGAACGACGGTTCGCTCATCTACGGCGAACTCTATCCGGATGTGGCGCC
>DVJV01000119.1 GCA_018716525.1 Candidatus Ventricola gallistercoris | reverse complement strand
AAGTCCGCCTACGGCGTCCTTTTTCGAGATTTACGCCGTTTCCCTCTCGCCCCCATGGGGCTCCCGGGCGGGAAACGGCGCAAGGAAACCTTGCACAGCAAGGTTTCCGAATCCGCCGCACATGTCACCGGATTCGGATTGCATTTGGAGGGCTTTGGCCCTCCAAACCTCCCGAAAGGGTTTTTTGACAGTCTGAGGCCGCCCGGTGCGGGCGGCCTCGCCTTATTTGGTCGAATCAGCCATGTAGCCCACATTGCGGATCGTGCGAATCAGCGAGCCACCCTCACCCAGCTTCTGGCGCAGGGTACGCACGTGCACGTCTATGGTGCGCGACTCGCCTTCAAAGCTCGAGTCCCACACTCGCTCCATGATCACGTCGCGCGAAATGACGATCCCGTGATTCTTCATCAGCAACTTGAGCAGTTCAAATTCCTTATACGTCAGCTCGACAGGCTTCCCGTCCACATAGACCATCCGCTTCTCGCTATCGAGCATCACGCTGCCGCACACCAGCAGGTTCTCTCCCGCTCCGCCCGAACGCCGCAGCAGCGCCTTGACCCGCGCGATCATCTCCATCACGCCAAACGGCTTGGCGATGTAGTCGTCCGCGCCGCCGTCAAGGCCCTTGACCTTATCCAACTCCGAAGACTTGGCCGTCACCATGATCACCGGAATCTTCTGCGTGTCGGCGCGCGAGCGCAGCCGCTTTAGGATGCTCATGCCGTCCTCATCGGGCAGCATGATGTCCAGCAAAATCAGCTCCGGCAGCCGCTCGGACAGCGCCTTGTAAAACTCCTTGGCCGTTTCAAACCCCGCAGCCTGGTAGCCGCTGTTTTTGAGCGCAAAGAGCTCGATTTCCTGAATGTTCCGGTCGTCTTCCACGATATAGATCATCGCAATCCCTCTGTCTTATTCCCTGCGGCCACGGCGACCTTGACCGCTTCCGGCAGACGGTAGCGGCGCTCATAGGCCATCTCCTCGCGGTCAAACTCGTCGTGATCCTGATGCTTGACATTTTGCAGATACTCGTGCGTATCATATTCGTCCTTGGGCACCTGAATCTGATAGACCGCGATGTTGGAGCAGTGATCGCTCACCCGCTCGAAATTGGTGGAAATATCCGTGAGCACAAATCCCATCTCAATGGTGCACTGCCCGCTGGTCAGCCGGTCGATGTGCCGGGACTTGATGTTCACATTGATGTCGTCAATGCAGGCCTCCAGCGGCTCCACCGACTTGGCCAGCTCCACGTCGCCCTTGAGGAAGCTGTCGATGGAGCGGTTGACGATGTCGCGCACCGCCTCGGCGAACACATGCAGCTCTGCCGCAGCAGGCTTGGAAAAGGAGAGCTTCTTGTCGCGCATCTCGCGGGCGGAATCCAGCAGGTTGACCGCATGGTCGGAAATGCGCTCCAGATCGCTGATGCTGTGCAGCAGAACGGAAATGGTGTGGCCATCCTCGCGCGAAAGCTTGGCGCGGGAGAGCTTGACCATATAGGTGCCCAGCTTGTCCTCGTAGTGGTCGATCTTGGTTTCCAGCGCCTCGATGCGCTCCATCTTTTCATCCGTAACGGGCTCGCCGGCGATGAGCGCAATGGCGCCGAAGATCGACTCGCGGGTGAGCTCCGCCATCCGGCCGGCAACCACGCGGCACTGCTCCACGGCAAAGGCCGGCGTGGACAGGAAGCGCTCGTCAAGCAGCTGGAAGTCGTCGATGCGCTCGACATGCTCGTTGTCGCGGATGGTGAGGGTCGCCAGGCGCTCAAGCAGCCCGGAGAAGGGCAGCAGCACCAGCGTCGCCAGCACGTTGAATGTGGTGTGGATCATGGCGATGCCTGCCGCGTTGGCGGACTGGCTCATGAATTCAAACGGCACCACCGCATGAATCGCATAGAAGACCGCCATGAACAGCGTCGTGCCAATGACGTTGAAATACAAATGGATGAGGGCAGCGCGCTTGGCGTTCTTGCTCGCACCGATGGAGGAGAGCAACGCCGTGACGCACGTGCCGATGTTCTGGCCCATGATGATGGGCAGCGCCGCGCTGTAAGGCACAGCGCCGGTCATGCACAGCGCCTGCAAAATGCCCACCGATGCGGAGGAAGACTGGATCACCGCGGTGAGCAGCAATCCCGCCAGCATGCCCAGCACCGGGTTGGTGAACATGAGCAGGATGTTGGTGAATTCGGGCACATCCGCCAGAGGCTCGACGGCCGAGCTCATCATCTCCATGCCGGTCATCAGCACGGTGAAGCCCACCAGGATGGTGCCGATGTTGTGCTTCTTCTCGGACTTGGTGAACATCACAAACACGACGCCCACCACCGCCAGCACAGGCGTAAAGGACGAGGGCTTGCACAGCTTCAGCAGCCAGTTGGAGCTTTCAATGCCGGTCAGAGAGAGAATCCAGCTGGTCACCGTGGTGCCGATGTTGGCGCCCATGATGACGCCCGCCGCCTGCGACAGCCGCATGATGCCGGAGTTGACAAAGCCGACCACCATGACCGTCGTCGCAGAGGAAGACTGGATCACCGCCGTCACGCCGGCGCCCAGGAGCACAGCCTTGATCTTGTTTTTCGTCAGCCGCTCCAGAATGCTCTCGAGCTTGCCCCCGGATGTGCGCGACAATCCCTCGCCCATGACATGCATGCCATACAGGAACAGCGCCAGGCCGCACATCATATTCAGGACCCCGAAAATGTCCATCTGCTTTTCATCCTTTTTACATTATTTTGACCTTCCCTTGTCATCTTAACAAGGCGCTGTTAAGCCGTCAATAACATAATGTAAAATTCATGTTAAATGTTGCATGAATATGGCAACAGAGTGACAAAGCCCGCCTACACGGCATCGCGTTCGGGGCCCCATGCCCGATCGGCGTCAGTCGCTGATGTGTCTGCCCGTCATCGCAAAGATGGCCCACTCCGCAATGTTGGTCGCGTGGTCGCCGATGCGCTCAAAGTACTTGGCGGCCATCAGCAGATCTGCGGCCTGCTCGCCGGCGTTGGGGTCCTGGCAAATCGCGGCGATCAGCTCATCCTTAACGCTGTTGAAGAGGCCGTCCACCACGTCATCCTGGTCGATGACCCACTGCGCCTTCTGCGCATCCTGCTCGGCGAAGGACTCGATGCTGCGAATGAGCATCACGCTGGTCTGGGCCGCCATCTCGCGCAGGTGATCGTTTGACAGCGGGGGCAGGTCTTCGAGCATCAGTTCCAGCTCAGAGATATCCGCCGCATGGTCGCCGATGCGCTCCATGTCCGTGATCATTTTGAGCACCGAGGAGACCATGCGCAGGTCGCTGGCCACCGGCTGCTGGGAAAGCAGCAGCTTATAGCACATCTGCTCGATCATGCGCTCCTGCTGGTCAATCTCCCCGTCAAAGGCAATGACCTCGTGCGCCTTGTTGTCGTCGCCCTCCAGAAGCGCCGTCACCGCGCCGCTGATGGCCTGCTGAATCATTTCCCCCATGTGCAGCAGCTCCGCGTGAAGCTTTTGAAGCTGCTGATCGTATTGTTTGCGCATTGCCGTTTCCTCCCGTCAGCCAAAGCGGCCCGTGATGTAATCCTCCGTGCGCTTGTCGCGCGGCATGGAGAAGATCTGTTCCGTGTCCCCGCTCTCGATGATCTCGCCCAGCAGGAAGAAGACCGTCTGATCCGATACGCGCGTGGCCTGCTGCATGTTGTGCGTGACCATGATGATCGTGTAATCCTTCTTGATCTCCAGTACCAGGTCCTCGATCTTCGAGGTGGAAATCGGGTCAAGCGCGCTGGTGGGCTCATCCATCAAAATGACCTCGGGCTTTACCGCCAGCGCCCGCGCGATGCACAGGCGCTGCTGCTGGCCGCCGGAGAGGCCCAGGGCGCTCTTCTTGAGCCGGTCCTTGAGTTCATCCCAGATGGCGGCGTCGCGCAGGCTCTTTTCCACGATCTCGTCAAGCTCCGCGCGGTTGCGCACGCCATGTGTGCGCGGGCCGTAAGCGATGTTGTCATACACGCTCATCGGGAAGGGATTGGGCTTTTGGAACACCATGCCCACGCGCCTGCGAAGCTGGCTGACGTCCATGGCGCCGTAGATGTCCTCGCCGTCCAGGCGGATGTCGCCCGTGACGCGGCAGCCCTCCACCAGATCATTCATGCGGTTGAGGCTCTTGATGAATGTGGATTTGCCGCAGCCCGACGGGCCAATCAGCGCGGTGATCCGGTTGGCCTCCATATTCAGATTGATGTTCTTGAGCGCATGGAAGTTACCGTAGTACAAATCCATGTTGCTGACCTCAAATTTATGGGCCATTCGCCTTTACCTGCCTTTCGTGATCATTCGGGCGAGTTTGTTTGAGCAGAAGTTGATGAGCAGCACCAGCAGCAGCAGCACAACGCTTGTGGCATACGCCTGCTCGGTGTACAGGCTCTCGGAAGCCTGGCGATACATGTGCACGGAGAGCGTGATGCCCGAATCCATCAGCCCCGCGACCTTGACGACCGTACCGGAGGTATACATCAGGGCGGCCGTCTCACCCACAATGCGGCCGATGGCCAGTATCACGCCCGAGAGGATGCCCGGCACCGCCGTGGGCAGCACAATGCACATCACCGTGCGCAGGCGGCCGGCGCCCAGGCCAAAGCTGCCCTCGCGGTACATGTCCGGCACGCACAGGAGCGCTTCCTCCGTGGTGCGCATGATCAGCGGCAGAATCATGATGGCCAGCGTCAGCGCGCCCGAGAGAATGGAATAGCCCAGGTGCAGCGCGTTGTTAAAAAACAGCATACCAAACAGACCATAGACAATCGACGGGATGCCCGAGAGGGTCTCCGTCGTCACGCGCACCAGGCCCACCAGCTTGCTGCCCTTGGGGGCATATTCCACCAGGTAGATGGAAGAGCCCACGCCAAAGGGCACGGCCAGCAGCAGCGAAACCAATGTCATCGTGCAGGTATTGATGATGGCCGGAAGCATCGACTGGTTTTCGGAGGTGTACACCGGGGAAAACAGTTCCGGCTTGAGGTTGGGAATGCCATTGATGAGGATATAGGCCAGCAAAAAGCCCAGCACCAGCACGGTGATCAGCGCGCCCAGGTGGGTCACTGCGCTGAGCAGCAGCGAACCCGGATGGCGCAGCGCGTTGCGCAGGAAACCCGGCCGGGATGCCTTTGCGTTAGAGTGGCTCATGCATCACGCCTCCTTCCCTTGAGCAAGGAAAATGCCAGGTTCATCAGCAAAATGAACAGGAACAGCACCACGCCGGTGGCAATGAGCGCCTCTCTGTGCAGGCCCGCGGCATAGCCCATCTCGATGACGATGTTGCCCGTGAGCGTGCGGATGCCCTGGAAGATGCCCTTGGGCATCCGGGGCTGGTTGCCCGCAACCATGATGACGGCCATCGTCTCGCCCATCGCCCTTCCGATGCCCAGCACGATGCCCGCCAGCACGCCGCTTGTGGCAGCTGGCACGACAGCGGTGAACACGCTGCGCTCATGCGTGGCGCCCAGGGCCAGCGCCCCCTCGTAGTAGCTGCGCGGCACCGCGCGCAGCGCCGGCTCCACCACGCCAATGATCGTGGGCAGAATCATGATGGCCAGCAGGATGGAGGCCGTCAGGATGGAGTTGCCCTTTCCGTCAAAGGGTTCAGACAGCGTGCGCACCATGGGCACGAGCACGACGATGCCGAAAAAGCCGTACACCACCGACGGAATGCCTGCCAGCAGCTCGACTGCGGGCTTGACGATGCGATAGATCTTCTCCGGGCAGAAAAACGCCAGGTAGATGGCTGTCAGCAGCGCGACGGGCACGCCCAGAATCAGCGCGCCGCCGGTCACATAGATGCTGCCGACAATCATCGGGAATATGCCATAGATGTCATTGCCAGGGCGCCAGGTCTTGCCCAGCAGAAACTGGAGCGGGCCGATTTCCATGATCGCCGGCATTCCGTTGGCAAAGAGGAAGATGCAGATCAGCGCTACGCACAGGATGCTCATCAGCGCCGCCGCCAGGAATACAAACCCCATGGCTTTTTCCCGGAAGGCGTGACTTCGCGCACGCCCTCCCTGTTGAACCCCATTATTCATCCGACATCCGCTCCCTTCGTAAAGCCTGCAAAGAGCCGCGGCGTGTGGAGCGGTTTCCTGCCCCATCCGTCGCGGCCCGTGTGCGGGAATCGCGCCGATTACTCAGCAGCGTCGATAACCTCATCCCAGTTGGTGACCTCGCCAGTGAAGATCGCAGCGATCTGCTCAACGCTCAGATCTTCAACCGGGTTGTCGTTGCTGACGATGACAGCGATGCCGTCCATGGCGATGGCCTGAGCCGTCAGCGCGGCAGCCTCTTCCTCCTTGAGCTCGCGGGAAGCCATGCCGATGTCGCAGGTGCCGTCCATCGCGGAGGTCATGCCGGTGGTCGAGTCAGAGGTCTGCACCTCGATCGTGGCGCCGGTGTTCAGGGCGCAGTACGCTTCCACCAGCTTCTCCATCACCGGGGAAACGGAAGAGGAACCCGCGATGACCAGCTTGCCTTCCGGAGCGTTGCCGGCGTAAGCGGCGGCATCGTTGCCGCCGACATAGCCGTTCTCGTTGATGATGGCCTGGCCTTCAGCGCTCATGATGTAGGCGACAAAGTCCTTGCCCAGGTCGCTGAGCGTGTCTTCCTTGTAGGCGATGTTGAACGGACGGGCCACCTTGTAGGTGCCATCGGCCACGGTCTGTGCGGTGGCTTCCACGCCTTCCACCTTCACGGCCTTGACCGTATCATTCATGGAGCCCAGCGAGACGTAGCCGATCGCGTAGCTGTCGCCGCCAACGGTGGCAATCATCACGGCGGTGTTGTTGGTGATCTGCGCATCGACGGTGGTCATATCCACCTTCTGGCCGTCCACCTTCTGCTCGACGCCGGTCAGCTCGATGAACGCGCCGCGGGTGCCGGAGCCATCCTCACGGGAGATGACGTTGATGGACTTGCTTGCATCGAAATCAGCGCAAGCCGCGGAAGCGATGCAGGTGAGAGCCAGCGCAGCACAAGCGGCCACTTTTGCGAACTTCTTCATGATGTTTCTCCTCTTTCCTGTTTGGTCTGATGGTGAACATTCTTTTTTGCTGTCCTTCTCTTGAGGACGTGCCTATTGTAAAATCGGCATGTTAAACTGATCGCCATCAGAACGTAAAATCCATGCAAAAAGAAGGAAAACCCATTTGCGCCATCATTCTTCGCAATATCTTTGAAAATTGCGTGCAAATGCACGAAAAGGCCACATCACTATTCTGCTCGAACACAACAGCGCATCGGTTTTGTGCCTTTTCGCGGGCAAAGAATCCCCTTCCCGCTTTTCCTGCCTGTGCCCCTGCCGGAACCCCCCTTCATGCACTGGAATAAGGTATAGAAGAAATCCATCTGAAAGCGGGGAAGCACCGTGTTCCAATGTCATCCATGCGGAGGTTGCAGCCAGCCTTGTGCGTGTTCTCCGTCATGCTGTCCATACAATCCGCAAAACCCACTTGCCGGTCCCACCGGCGCAACGGGCCCCGCAGGCAGCACCGGGCCGACGGGCGCCGCAGGCCCCCAAGGGCCACAAGGGCCGCAAGGCCCGCAGGGGCCTCAAGGGCTTCCCGGTCCAGCAGGGCCCACAGGAGCAACCGGACCTGCCGGGGCTACCGGCGCTACAGGTGCGACCGGGGCAACCGGGGCTACGGGCGCAACCGGTCCAGCGGGTCCGGCAGGCCCTGCCGGAGCGCAAGGGCCGCAAGGCGCACAAGGCCCCGCGGGCCCGGAAGGCTTGCAGGGCGTGCAAGGCATGCAAGGGATACAGGGAGTACAGGGAGAACCTGGGCCAACCGGCGCAACCGGCCCCACCGGGCCGACCGGACCGGCAGGACCCGCGGGCCCGGCAGGGCTTGTCGGCATACAGGGCGTGCAAGGACTTCAGGGCATACAGGGCGAAATCGGGCCTGCCGGGGCAACCGGCGCAACAGGGGCTACAGGCGCAACCGGAGCAACGGGCGCAACCGGAGCCACAGGCCCGGCAGGCGCCGTGCCCGACGACGTGTTTGCCTCCTTTGCCAACGTGCAGTATCCCCTCACGGTCGGCTCTCTCATTGCCCTGTTTCCCGATGTGACCGACCCCACCGGCGCCATCACGCAGACGAGCCTGGAGCGGCTGTCGCTGCAGCCGGGATACTACCTGATCTCCTATAAGGTTTCTGCCGTGTTCAGAACGCCCAACTATATGCAGGTGACGCCTTTTTACAATGGCACATCGCACCTGGAGACAGGCATTTACTTTGCCACCAGCGCCAACGGGTCAAGCGCATGCGGTTCGGCGTACATCATTCTGCGAGCGCCGTCCCAAACGACGTTTTCCCTCTCCTATAGCGGCTCAGCCGATGCCATCGATGGCGAAATCAACCTGACTATCCTCAAACTGCGCCGCCCGCTGTAAAGGAAGGCATAGCGCAGGGCGTTTCCGCTTGACACGCCTGTTTTCAAATGATACGATAAACCATAGAGCGTCCGCCCCACCCGGCCTTTCGCTGCCGGACGCGCAGCACGCTGCCACAGATGCGGCAACCTGCCGCGAAAGACCACTGAAAACAACGCCCATTGAGGCGGAAGGGAGCTACCACCATGCGCAAAACAACAGGGATTGTCTGGTTGCTGCTTGGCGCCATGACGGTGACATCAGCGGCACTTGCCATCGAAGGAGACGGCCACAACTATGGCTCGTGGATCACCAAGCGGGAAGCGACCTGCACCCAGGAGGGCCACCAGTTCAAATACTGCCAGGATTGTGACCACTGGGAGCAGCGGTACACATCCAAACTGCCACACACGGCGGATGAGTGGGTCGTCACCAAGGAACCGACATGCACACAGGAAGGCGTGGAAAGCGCCCACTGCACGGTATGCGGCGGCTATCTGCGCTCGACGCTCGACAAGCTTGGCCACGACTGGGCCGTCACCCACGCGGAAACCGAGCCGACCTGCCATGAACCCGGCTATGGCGACCAGGTTTGCCAGCGTTGCGGCCTGACCAAGACCGCTACCATTCCCCGGCTGGATCACGTCTATGGAGAATTCACGGTCGTGCAGGAGCCTTCCGGCAAGCAGAAGGGCCTGCGGGAGCGCACCTGCACGCTCTGCGGCGACGTGGACTCCGAGCGCTTCTACCTGGAAGGCACGCTCTATGAGGACATGACGCCCAATGAGGACGTGATCCGGATGCAGCAGATGCTCAAGGATCTGGGGTACTACGGTGGCAGCATCAGCTCCGGCACGTTCGGCTCGCTGACGGGTAAGGCCGTCGCCAAGTTTCAGGAGGATAACGGCCTGGAGGCCAGCCAGGTAGCCGATCCCGATACCCTCGCCCTGATCAAAGCCCAGTGGGAGGCGCTGACCGGCCAGAGCGCAGACGCTGCCGCTGCGGAGGACGCCAATACCGCTGATTCCCTCGAAACCGCAGCCAATCCGTAACCGCCTGGACACCAGGCAGGCTCACATCGTCAAAACAACAGAAAAAGGGCGGAGAACCCCGCAGCCTCACGCTGCCTGGGATTCTCCGCCCTTTTTCGTGTTATGGCACAGATTCGATCTTCAATTGCTTGCAAGCGCCGCTATTTCAGCCGCAATGGCGGCCTCATCGGGCTTCATGGCCTCCAGCGTGCGCAGAAGGAGGTCATCCAGCGGCCAGCCGAGCATCTCGGCTCCCTGGGCAATGACCTCGCGCGAGCATCCAGCCGCAAACGCCTTTGTCTTGTATTTCTTCTTGAGGCTCTTGAGGTCCATATCCGTGATGCTCCCGGAGGGACGCATCTTGGCACAAGCGCCGATCAGCCCCGTGAGCTCATCGCACGCAAAGAGCACCTTCTCCATCTCGTGCTCGGGCTCAACGTCCGAGCACAGCCCGTAGCCGTGGCAGACCACCGCATGAA
>DVJV01000118.1 GCA_018716525.1 Candidatus Ventricola gallistercoris | reverse complement strand
CAGAAACCGTTTTTGCGCAAGGGTGAAAAGCGCACGCTCTCCTTCCGGCTCAGTATTGAGCAACTCGCAGCATTCGATCCTCGCTTCCATCAGTGGATCGCGGAACCGGGCGAATACGTGCTGGAAGCCGGGTTCAGCTCACGAGATCTGCGCGTCAGAACTGCCCTGCAAGTCAGCGGCCATACGCCCTATGACTACGGCAAGCACACGCCCCTGCGGCAGATTGCGGCCAATCCAGCCGCTTATGCCGCGCTGCTTGAGAACTTCGCGCCCTTTGACGTGACGCGGGGTGACTTTGAAGACTGCCTGAAGTACTTCCCGGACAAGGAACTGGGTGTGATCGTCCAAGAGCTGCTGGTCAACAAGCACCTTTCTGGCGACGATCCGAAGTTATGCGCGGCGATTTCCCAAATTTATGATGAACTGAAGAACATGCAGCCGGTGCTCTGCTGAAAACATCCGATTGAGGTGAAGGCACATGGAGAAAAAAGAATTGCTGTCCTGCCGGGGAATATCCAAACGGTTTGGCTCGACGGTCGCTCTGGACGGGGTCAATCTGCGCCTGATGTCTGGGGATATACGTGGGCTAGTCGGAGAGAATGGCTCGGGCAAGTCGACGCTCTCCTCAATCATTGCGGGCGTGCAGCTGCCCGACGCGGGGGAGATGGAGCGCAACGAGCGTCCGCACAAGCCGGCGACGATGCTCGATGCGCAGGCCAACGGTATCGCCATGATTGTGCAGGAGACAGGCACAGTGCCGGGAATCACCGTTGCGGCCAATATCTTTATTGGCAAGGAAGATCAGTTTTCTCGCGGCGGCATCCTGCGTCTGCGCGCGATGATGTGCGCGGCGGAAAAGGCGCTTGGGCGCATCGGAGTCACGGACATCGCTCCCAACGCCTCCATAGATTCGCTGAACTTCGAAGACCGAAAGATCATCGAAATCGCCCGCGCAATGTATGCCGAGCCAGACATACTGATTGTGGATGAAACAACCACGGCGCTTTCGCAGCGCGGCCGCGATATACTGTACAGGATCATGCGTGAAATGGCGTCGCAGGGCAAAGGCGTGCTGTTCATTTCGCACGATATGGACGAATTGATGCAGGTGTGCAATTCCATAACCGTGCTGCGCGACGGCCAGTTGGTTGCGAATCTTGCGCGGGAGGAGATGGAACTCAACCGCATCCGCACGCTGATGGTTGGCCGCGAACTGAGCGACGATTACTACCGCGCGGATTACGACGGCTCCTATTCTCCAGAGGTCGTCCTCGAAGGAAAGCACATTACTGTCGGCCCGATGCTGGAGAACTTCAGCTTTGAGCTCCATGCGGGCGAGATTCTCGGAATCGGCGGCCTGACAGACAGCGGCATGCACGACGTTGGCCGCGCCGCCTTTGGCGCCTGCAAGCTGCTCACCGGCGAGGTGTGGTCGCGAGGAAAGCGCATCCACAGCCCGCAGGACGCAATTTCTGTAGGCGTGGGCTATGTGCCCAAGAACCGGGACACGGATTCGATCATACTCGACGCTAGCATCCAGGACAATATCGTTCTTCCCGCCCTGAAAGGGCTTAGCCATCACACCTGCATCACACCCTCCAGCGAGCGGACGCTTGCGCAGAAGGGCATCGAAGGCCTCTCCATCAAATGCAGAGAGCGCGAACAGGATGTGCGCGACCTTTCCGGCGGCAATCGCCAGAAAGTGGCGGTGGCGAAATGGATATGCAACGATACACAGATATACATTATGGACTGCCCCACGCGCGGCATCGACATCAGCGTCAAAGCCTATATGTATCAGCTCATCTACCGCCTCAAAAAAGAGGGGAAAGCCATCATGATGATCTCCGAGGAAATGGCCGAGTTGATCGGCATGTGCGACAGAATCATGGTCCTCAAGGATGGAAAAGTCACCAAGACGTTTGAACGCAGCGAGACGCTGACAGAGACGAGCATTATCCACTACATGATTTGACGGAGGTTGCCCATGAAAGCCGTGACGCAAAGTTTGGAAACAAGGAAGCGGATGCTCTCAAAAGTGTTGCCGCTGCTCGGCCTGATCGCCCTGACGCTGGTGTTCACACTGATCACGGGAGGTAGATTCCTGGCGGGCAACAACATGCAGGTGCTGCTCAATCAGGCATTCAACGTGCTGGTCGCCGGCATTGGCGCCACCTTTGTCTACGCGCATGGAGGTATGGATCTTTCCATCGCTGGCCTTGCCGGCGCGTGCATGTGCCTGCTGGCGTTCCTGCTGACGCGCGTACACTGGGTCATTGCGCTGCTTGCGACCGTCGTACTGGGCATGTTCTCCGGGTTTGCCACCAGCGGCATTTCGATCGGGCTGAACATACCGGCGTTCATCGTGTCGATCTGCGTCAACAACATTTGGCGCGGCGTGGTTCTGACCATCACCGCGCAGGAATGGTTGGAAGCGCCGGCCTACTTTCTGGCGTTCGACAACTGGATCGTCAAGATCACGGTTCTCGTTGTCCTCATCGCAGTAGGTTACTACATGTTCGATTTCACGCGTATCGGCAAG
>DVJV01000117.1 GCA_018716525.1 Candidatus Ventricola gallistercoris | reverse complement strand
AGTGGCGCCAGCCTGCCTGGAGCCGCTCGTTTCGGGAAGAAACGCAGAAGAATCAGAGCCAGCCGTGGACGCCGCGCGCGCAGTCGGGCTTTACGCGCCCTGCCGGACAGGGGCAGAGCCTGAACAGCTTTAACCGCGGACTGGGCATGGATCGCTCTGCACGCGTAGGGCAGACGGTTGTGTCGGGCGTGCAGCGCGGCATGGGCGCAAAGCCGGAAGTCGTGCAGTCCGAAGCGCATACCTTTGAAAAGCCGTCGCTGTTTGCGGCGGGCGACCGCGTGCTGCACAAGAAGTTTGGCAAAGGGGCCGTAATCCGCGTCAGCGGAAGCGGATCGGATGCGCGGATTCTGATCCGGTTTGACGATTCCCGCGTGGGCATCAAGGAGCTGGCGCTTGCCATTGCGCCGATCATCAAGGTGGAGGCATGACATGGACGACATGCAGCGCATGCGCGAGCTTATCGCGCGGCTGAACGAAGCATCCAGGCAGTATTACGACTTGAACGAATCCGCCATGTCCGACGACGAGTGGGACGCGATGTACGCCGAACTGCGCAAGCTGGAGGAACGGACGGGCGAGCGCCTGCCCGATTCGCCCACGCGCCGCGTAGGCGGCGAGGTGATGGCGGGGTTTGAGGATCACCGTCACATTGCCAGGCTCTGGAGCATGGATAAGGCGCAGAGCGAGGAGGAGATATTCGCCTGGGCACAGCGCGTGGCCAAGCTGACGCAGGAGGCAGGCGGCCTGCCGCAAAACCGCTACTGTGTGGAGTACAAGCTCGACGGCCTGACCATCAACCTCACATATGACGGCGGCCGCCTCGTGCAGGCGGCTACGCGCGGCAATGGCGAGGTGGGCGAGGCGATTTTGCCCCAGACGATGACCATCAAGACCATTCCGCTCACCATTCCGTTCACGGGCCGTATGGAGGTGCAGGGCGAGGGCATCATGCGCCTGTCAGCGCTGGCACGCTACAATGAGACGGCGCAGGAGCCGCTCAAGAATGCGCGCAATGCAGCGGCGGGCGCGCTGCGCAACCTTGACCCGAATGTGACGGCCAGCCGACATCTGGATGCGTTTTTCTACCAGGTGGGCTACATTGAGGGGCGCAGCTTCGAGACTCAGAGAGAGATGCTGGACTTTTTGAGCGGGAACGGCCTCACCGTCAGCCCGTTTGCACGCGAGGCGGATACCATCGAAGACGCGATGGCGCTTGTGCGCGAGATCGAGGCGCAGCGCGAGTCGCTCGATTTTCTCATTGACGGCGCGACGATCAAGCTCACCGACATGCGCACCCGCGAGGTGCTGGGCACTACGGATAAGTTTCCGCGCTGGTCAATCGCCTTCAAGTTTCCTGCGCAGGAGACGGTCACGCGCCTTGAGAAGGTCACCTGGGAGCTGGGGCGCACGGGAAAGCTCACGCCGCTGGCGCACCTCGCGCCGGTTGACATCTGCGGCGTGACGGTCAAGCGGGCCACGCTCAACAACTACGGAGATATCTGCCGCAAGCGCGTGCGTATCGGAAGCGATGTGTGGGTGCGCCGCTCCAACGATGTGATTCCCGAGATCATGGGCGTCGTCTGGGAGGGCGAGGGGGAAGCTCCCGAGAGCGACATCAAGCCGCCGGAATGCTGCCCCGCGTGCGGCGGCCCGCTCACACAGGTGGGGGCACACCTGTTCTGCCTCAACAGGGAGAGCTGCCGTCCCCAGGCCATCGCGCGGATGGCGCACTTTGCTTCGCGCCAGGGCATGAATATCGAAGCTTTCAGCACGAAGACAGCCGAGCTGTTTTACGATGAGCTGGGGGTGCGCTCGGCGGCGGACCTCTACGAGCTTCAAAAAGAGCAAATGGTCGTGTTGCGCGGCTTTGGGGAAAAGAAGGCGGATAAGCTGCTGGCCGAGCTTGAAAAGAGCAAGACGTGCGAACTGAGCGCGTTCCTCTTTGCCATCGGAATTCCGAACATCGGCAAGAAGACTGCGCAGGACCTGATGGCGCACTTTGGTACGCTTGAGGCGCTTGAGCAGGCCACGCAGGAAGAGCTTATGGGCATCGAGGATGTGGGCGACATCGTCGCCGCGTCCATCACCGAGTTTTTTTCCGATGCGGAAAACCGCACGTTTGTGGAGCGCTTGCTTAAAAGCGGCGTTCGCCCGCAGGTGCGCGAGGAGACGACGGGCACGCGCCTGAGCGGGCTCACGTTCGTGCTCACCGGCACGCTGCCCACGCTGACGCGCGCGCAAGCCGAAGAGCTCATCCGCCGCAACGGAGGGAGAACCGCCGGCAGCGTATCCAAGAAGACGGGCGTGGTGCTCGCCGGAGAGAGCGCGGGCAGCAAGCTTGACAAGGCGCGCGCGCTGGGTGTGCGCATCGTGGACGAGGCGCAGTTCCTGGAGATGATCGGGGAAAGCGCTCCCGAAGAGGGCAAAGCGGAAGACGCCTGACGCACAATTCTGTACAAGCGGCCTATTTTCTTTTGCATACAGGCGTGGTATACTAATTGAAACGATTACTGACAGAAAAAGGCACCGCGGGTGTGCACAGGCGCGGCGCCTTGTGGTGGATCAAGTGAAAAAGGGGTGGCATCCATGCGCAGCATGACCGGATATGGCAGGGCGCTTGTCGAGGAAGACGGCCGCGAGATGACCGTGGAGGTCCGCAGCGTCAATCACCGGTTTCTGGATGTGTCCTGCCGGTTGCCGCGCAGCATCGGCTTTCTGGAAGATGCGGTGCGCAAGGGCGTGGCTGTGCGTGTGGCGCGCGGCCATGTGGATGTGTTTGTCAACTACGTCAACCGCCGGGAGGATGCCCGCGAGGTGCGCGTGGATACCGTGCTGGCACAGGCTTACCGCAGCGCGCTGGAGGAACTGGGAAAGGCGGTGGGCCTGACGCAGTCGGCTTCGCTCATCGACTATGCCCGGCTGCCGGATGTGCTCACCGTGAGCGAAAAGCAGGAGGATCAGGACGCGCTGCGCGCGCTGCTCCAGCGTGCGCTTGAAAAGGCGCTTGACCAGCTTTGCGCCATGCGGGAGATGGAAGGGGAAAACATGCGCGCGGACATCCTCAGCAAGATGGACGCGATCGCCTCTTTGCAAAAGCAGATCGCATCCCGCGCGCCGCTGGTGGTAGAGGAATACCGCGAAAAGCTCCGTGCCCGCCTTTGCGCGCTGCTGAGCGGCGAGCTTGACGAGGCGCGCTTTGCCACCGAGGTGGCGATCTTTGCCGACCGCGCAGCCATTGACGAGGAGCTTGTGCGGCTTGAAAGCCATATCGCCCAGATTCGCGCAGCGGCCGCGTTGCAGGAGCCGGTTGGACGGAAGCTCGATTTTCTGGTGCAGGAGCTCAACCGTGAGGTCAATACCATCGGTTCCAAGGCGTCGGATGCGCAGATCGCGCAGCATGTCGTTGCCGCCAAGGGGGAGATCGAGAAGCTGCGCGAACAGGTGCAGAATATCGAGTGACGGGAAAGACGGAGGGGTACAGTGGACATCAAGCTCATCAATGTCGGCTACGGCAATTTTATTTCGTCCAGCCGCATCATTGCGATCATCGGGCCGGAGTCCGCGCCGGTTAAGCGCATCATACAGGAGGCGAAGGAGGAACGCCGTCTGATCGATGCCACGTATGGCCGGCGCACGCGTGCGGTGATCATCTCCGACAGCGATCACGTGATTCTTTCGGCGGTGCAGCCGGAGACCATTGCACACCGCTTTGACATCCGGGATAACACGACCATCGTTGAGGAGGAAGAACCGTAATGCACGAAGGAAAAAAGAAGGGCGTTTTGTTCGTATTTTCCGGCCCGTCCGGTGTGGGCAAGGGCACGCTTACGCAGATGCTCTTTAATGAGTTTGATGGCCAGCTGGCCTACTCCGTATCTGCCACCACGCGGCCTCCGCGGCCGGGCGAGGTGAACGGAAGGGATTACTTTTTTATCACCAGGCAGGAGTTTGAGCAGCGGCTGGAGAATAACAGCTTCTTGGAACATGCACAGTTTGCGGGCAATGACTATGGCACCCCGCGCGACTATGTGACGAATCTGCTCGACCAGGGGGTCAACGTCCTGCTGGAGATTGAGGTGCAGGGCGCGCTGCAGGTCAGGAAGAGCATGCCCCAGAGCGTGAGCGTGTTCATTCTGCCGCCCAGCTTTGAGGAACTGGAGCACCGCCTGCGCGGCCGTGGCACCGAGTCGGAGGAGAAGATCGAAAAGCGGCTTGAAACGGCCCGCAAAGAGATCGCCTACGCGCCCACGTACGATTATCAGATCGTCAACGGCAGCGATATTGGCGCGGCGTACGCGCAGCTTCGCAACATCTTTTTGGAAAAGACACAGGCATCCACGGCGGCGCCCGTCGCCTGAAACGCGCAGCAGCGCGATTGATGAGGAGGAAATCAGCGATGTCCATGACCGATCCCAACATTTTGCAGCTTCTTGAGAAGGCCGACTGCCGCTATACGCTGGTCGTCGAGGTCAGCAAGCGCGCGCGCCAGCTTGTCGATGGCGTTCCGCCGCTCATTGACGCCCGCGATAAGGAGAATATGCCCGTCTCCATCGCCATTGACGAGGTCAACCGCGGCCTGATCACCTACGAGCGCGGCGCACAAGCCGATGCCCGGTAAAGAACATAAACCTTGCGTTGTCCTCGGCGTGACCGGGGGCATCGCTGCATATAAGGCCTGTGAGCTGCTGCGCATCCTGCAAAAGCGGGGCATCGATGTCTATGTGGTGATGACGCAGAACGCCTGCCGCTTTGTGACGCCGCTGACGTTTGAGACGCTCTCGGGCCATCCCGTGGCGGTGGACACGTTTGACAGGCCGCAGACCTGGGAGGTTGAGCACATCGCGCTGGCCAAGCGGGCAGACCTGTTCCTGATCGCCCCGGCCACGGCGAATATCATCGGCAAGATGGCCTGCGGCATTGCGGATGACATGCTCTCCACCACCGTTATGGCTACGCGCGCGCCGGTGATGATCGCCCCGGCCATGAACACCGGCATGTGGGAGAACGAGGCGACCCAGCACAACCTGCGCACGCTTGCCTCGCGCGGCGTGCAGATCGTTCTGCCTGCCAGCGGGCATCTCGCCTGTGGGGACAGTGGAGCGGGCAAGCTTGAGGATGTCGCTGTCATCGCGGAGCGGGCCCTGGAAGCGCTTGGACGCACGCGGGATATGGAAGGCCTGCGCGTGCTGGTCACGGCAGGCCCGTCTCGGGAGGCGCTCGATCCGGTGCGCTATGTGACCAACCGCTCTTCCGGCAAGATGGGCTATGCCATTGCGCGCGCAGCAGCGCAACGGGGCGCACAGGTGACGCTGCTCACCGGACCCGTGGCGCTGGAAGCGCCCCAGGGGGTGCAGGTGGTGCCGTTTACCACCACGCAGGAATTGCTTGAGCGCGCCCAGGAATTGGCTGCAAAGCAGGATGTGCTCATCCAGGCCGCTGCGCCTGCGGATTACCGCGCGCAGAAGGTTGCCCCGCAGAAGATCAAGAAGAACAGCGGCGAACCGCTTGTGCTCACGCTTGTAGAGAACCCGGATGTTGCGGCGGCGCTTGGGCGCAGCAAGCGGCCGGATCAGGTCTTTGTGGGCTTTGCCGCGGAGACAAACGACGTGCTTGCGCACGCGCAGGGCAAGCTTGAGCGCAAGAATCTGGATATGATCGTTGCAAACGACGTGACGCTGCCTGGCGCAGGCTTTGACGTGGATACCAACGTCGTCACGCTCATTACCCGCGATGAAGCGGTCAGCCTGCCGCTGATGCGCAAGGATGAGGTGGCTGACCGGATTCTCGATCAGGTGCTCATGCTTGTGCATGATCGGTAAATGTGTGATTTTTCCATACAGAGCGCCCCGGATGTATTGCATCCGGGGCGCTCAGACTGTCAAAAAACCGTTCCGGGAGGTTTGGAGGGCCGAAGCCCTCCAAATGCAATCCGAATCCGGCGACATGTGCGGCGGATTCGGGCCTTGCCGCGCAAGGCTTCCTTTGCGGCGGATTCAAAAGCCTTGTGTCGCAAGGCCTTCTCACGTCATTTCCCGTTGATCAGGCCCAAAGGGCCGCGAGGGAAACGGAAGCAAAAGACACGGAAAAGGACGAGACAGGCGGACTATTTCGATATACAACAAACCCGTGATCAAACATGAATCACGGGTTTGTTGCGGCATGAAACAGCCACAGATCAGATGATGCTCAAAATATGGTTACTTCTGAGCCTCTTCCACGGCCACAGCGACCGCGACGGTGGCGCCGACCATGGGGTTGTTGCCCATGCCGATCAGGCCCATCATTTCCACGTGCGCCGGGACGGAGGAGCTGCCCGCAAACTGCGCATCCGAGTGCATACGGCCGAGGGTATCGGTCATGCCGTAGGAAGCGGGGCCGGCGGCCATGTTGTCCGGGTGCAGCGTGCGGCCGGTGCCGCCGCCGGAGGCAACGGAGAAGTACTTCTTGCCAGCCTCGGTGCACTCCTTCTTATAGGTGCCGGCGACCGGATGCTGGAAGCGGGTGGGGTTGGTGGAGTTGCCGGTGATGGACACATCCACGCCCTCGTGCCACATGATGGCCACGCCCTCGCGGACATCGTCCGCGCCGTAGCAGCGCACCTTGGAGCGCTCGCCGGTGGAATAAGCGGTCTCGCCCACGATGGACAGCGCGTGATCTTCCTTCACGTCGGCAGAGAGGTAGTCATACTTCGTCTGCACATAGGTGAAGCCGTTGATGCGGCTGATGATCATCGCGGCATCCTTGCCCAGGCCGTTGAGGATGACGCGCAGCGGGGTCTTGCGGACCTTGTTCGCATTGCGCGCGATGCCGATGGCGCCCTCGGCGGCGGCGAAGGACTCGTGGCCAGCCAGGAAGGCGAAGCACTGGGTCTTTTCATCCAGCAGCATGGCGCCCAGGTTGCCGTGGCCCAGGCCCACCTGACGCTGGTCAGCCACAGAGCCGGGGATGCAGAACGCCTGCAAGCCCTCGCCGATGCACTTGGCGGCCTCGGCGGCGGTTTTCACGCCCTTCTTGAGCGCGATGGCGGCACCCAGCTCGTAGGCCCACTTCGCGTTTTCAAAGGCGATGGGCTGAATGCCTTCCACGATCTTGTAGGCGTCCACGCCGTGTGCGTTGTTAAAGGCTTTCAGATCATCGAAATCCTTGAAGCCGAGTTTTTCCAGAACAGGCTGGAGCTGGGGCATGCGACGTTCATAACCTTCAAACAGAGCCATTTTCTGCACACCTCCTGTTACTGCTTGCGCGGGTCAATCCACTTGACCGCGCCATCTTCAGCCTTAAAGCGGCCATAGGTACCGATGTTCTTCTCATAGGCCTCGTTGGGGCTCATGCCCTTCTTGATGGCGTCCATCATCTTGCCCAGCGAGAGGAACTGGTAGCCGCAGACCTGATCGTCCTTATCAAGGGCCATCTTGAGCACATAGCCCTCGGCCATCTCCAGGTAACGGGTGCCCTTGAGCACGGTGCCGTACATGGTGCCCACCTGGCTGCGCAGGCCCTTGCCCAGGTCCTCAAGACCCGCGCCGATGACCAGGCCGTCATCGGAGAAGGCGCTCTGCGTGCGGCCGTAAACGATCTGCAGGAACAGCTCGCGCATGGCGGTGTTGATCGCGTCGCACACCAGGTCGGTGTTCAGCGCTTCCAGGATGGTCTTGCCCGGCAGAATCTCGCTGGCCATGGCCGCGGAGTGCGTCATGCCCGAGCAGCCGATGGTCTCCACCAGCGCTTCCTGAATCACGCCGTTTTTGACGTTGAGCGTCAGCTTGCAGGTGCCCTGCTGCGGCGCGCACCAGCCGATGCCGTGCGTCAGGCCGGAAATGTCGCGGATCTCCTTGGCCTGTACCCACTTGCCCTCTTCAGGGATCGGAGCGGGGCCGTGGTTCGGGCCCTTAGCGACGCAAACCATCTCTTCCACTTCTCTGGAATACTGCATATTGTGCGTCCCCCTTATCTTGATAAAATGGTTTTGGAAAAAAGTTGTACATCAAACAACCGACTTATTATACCATATCCTTCAGCCAAAAAGGAACACCTCTTGACGGATTTTTCGCAATATGGCGAAATTGATCGCCGATTTTCCGACGCTTTCCGCGCATCCGGGCGAATTTTGAGAACGGGAGCAATATTTGGTGTGCAGGTCTTGAGAAAAAAGCGAGGGTATAGTATACTGTTTTATTATGGATACTACGAAAGCAGTATTCCGAGGAGGGATTTCTATGCCGGAAGAAATCAGGGAAAAGAGCAATTTTATCTGGGACGCCATCCGCGAAGACATCGCCGCGGGGAAGAACGACGGGCGCGTGCAGACGCGCTTCCCGCCGGAACCCAACGGCTATCTGCACATCGGCCATGTGAAGGCGCTCTCGGTTGATTTTCTGACCGCCGAGAAGTTTGGCGGCGTGTGCAACCTGCGCTTTGACGACACAAACCCGACCAAGGAAAAGGAAGAGTTTGTCGAGGCCATCAAGGATGACATTCACTGGCTGGGCTTTGAGTACGGCGCGGTGTACTACGCCTCGGAGCAGTATGACCAGATCTTTGAGTACGCGCTCGATCTGATTCGCCGGGGCCTGGCGTATGTGGACGACCTGTCCCGCGAGGAGATCCGGGCATACCGCGGCACGCTCAAGGAGCCGGGCCGCAATTCGCCTTACCGCGACCGCACGCCGGAGGAGAACATGGATCTCTTCCTGCGCATGAAGAATGGCGAGTTTCCCGAGGGCTCGCGCGTGCTGCGCGCGAAGATCGATATGGCGTCGCCCAACATCAACATGCGCGACCCCACGATCTACCGCATCAAGTACTGCACACATCACCGCACGGGCGACAAGTGGTGCATCTACCCGATGTATGACTTTGCACACCCGATCGGCGACGCGCTGGAGGGCGTGACGCACTCGCTT
>DVJV01000116.1 GCA_018716525.1 Candidatus Ventricola gallistercoris | reverse complement strand
CTCCTGGAGCTTCTGCTCGTAAGCGTCGTTGACCGCCTCCACGCTGCCCAGGGTGAGAATGTCCGTGTACTCCGCCGGACCCTTGAAGTTGTAGAGCTTGTCCTTCTTGTCGGTCTGCTCGGTGAGCGTGCCCTCGAAGTTGATGAGCGTCAGGTCATCCGCGCCGAACACGCTTTGCAGCCCCGAGAAAAACCAGTCGTATCCCTTTTCGGCCGCGACGTTTTCAAAGCAGTCGTCGCGCTTGCGCAAATCATCCGTGGAGCCCAGCGTCGTATCGCCGCCCACGGTGATGGTAAACGTCCGCGGCCAGACGGGCTGCGGCGTCGGGGCAGGCGCATCGATGAGCTCCGGCATGCCGCTCTCCTCGATCTGCTCGTAGGTGATGTACGGTGAGGAGAGCTCATAATTCATCTGCGCGGCGGCGACCGCCGCGAGCGTCATCATCAGCAGGAAAGCAAAGGCCACTCGTTTCATCCTGTCGTTTCCTCCGATCTTTATAACCATGGTCATCCTTATGGTATCATAAATCGCGCCGGGAATCAAGAAACTTGCGCCCGCGCCGCAAATGTGCTATGCTGACCGGATACGGGCCCGCACACTGACGGGCCGGCTTCCGGGAGGTGTTTTGATGCACGAAGAGCGCACCTTTTTGCGCACGCTGCTGCGCGCGCTGATCGCCGAGCGCGAGGATGCGGCGCTGCTGTACATTCCCAGGGGCGAGGCGGGCATGCGCCGGATGATCCGCTCGCTGCTGGCCATGCGCCCCGGCAAGGGAAGCGGCGATCCGCTCGCCGGGGATATCGCCGCATTCCACCGGCTTGAGCGCGGGGACTAAAGCCCCAGCGCATCGCCCACGAGCGTGCCCCTGAGCAGTGCGCGCGTGCGCGGCGCGCAAAACCGGCTGTCGATGAGCAGCAGCGCGCCGCTGTCCTGCTCCGTGCGGATGAGCCGCCCCGCCGCCTGCATGACGCGCACCATGCCCGGCAGCGTCATGCACAGAAAGAAGCCGTCCTCCCCCTGCTCCTGATGGTATTGCTGCATGGCGCGCACGCGCGCATCCGGCTGCGGCAGCCCGGTGGAGACGATGATCACGTTTTGCAGCCGGTCGCCCGCCAGGTCGATTCCCTCGGAAAATGCGCCGCCCAGCACGCAGCACAGAGCCATCCGGCATTCGCCGGCGGGCCGGTCAAACGCGCTCAAAAGCGCGTTTTTTTCATCCTCCCCCATCGCGCGCGCTTCCAGGGCGATCTGGGTCTTTTCCAGGCGCGCCTCCTTTAGCATCGCGGCGATGCGCGCCATGTAGGCATAGGAGGGAAAGCAGATCAGCGCATGGCCCGCGTGCGCCTGCAGGTGCTCGAGGATCGCCTTTGCGACCTGCGGGGCCGTCTGCTCGCGAAACGCATAGCGCAAGTCGATGGGCGCGATGCGCGCCTGAAGGCGCTGCGGGTCAAACGGCGAGGGAAGCGAAAGGAAGGCATCCCCCTCCGCGCTGCCCAGCATTCGCCTTGCCGCGTCAAACGGCGCGAGCGTCGCAGAAAAATACACCGTGCCCCGGGCGCGCTTGGCCCGGGCGAGGATCTCCGGCGCGGCACATAGCAGCAAAAGCCGCACGCGCGCATGGCGCTTTGCGCCCTCCGTGAGCACCGCGTAGCGCTCGCAAAAGCGGCCGGAGGCAAAGCACCAGCCCGTCGCCAGGGAAAACGCCTGGGCCGCTACCATTCCGCCGCCCAGCGCAAGCGCCCTGGACGCCTGCTCCTGCACGGCCTCCATCGCGCTGCCAAGCGCCTGCGGCGGCGCTTCCAGCCGCCCCGATTCAAAAGCCGGGTCTTCCGCCAGGGCATAAAGCGCCCGAATCGCGCTGCCCAGTGCCCGGTACAGCCCCGAGGTTCGCCCCATTGCACGGCCTGCTTCGCGCCGAAGCGCCCGCAGTTCCCCCTCATCGGCCACCGCGGAATGGCCATCCTGCACGCGCGGGGCGAGCTGGTGCGCCTCATCCACCAGCAGCGCCGCGCCGCCGGGCATCTGCAGCAGCCCATCCAGGGCCACAAAGGGATCGTATACGTAGTTGTAATCCCCGACCACGACATCCGCCAACCGGGAAAGCTCCAGCGACAGCTCAAACGGGCAAAGCGCATACCGCTCGGCCAGCTCGGCAATCTGAGCGCTGCCAAAGAGGCCGCCGTCTGCCGCCTCGCCAAGCGCCTGGGGAAGCCGGTTGTAAAACCCCTTTGCCCTGTCGCACACTTCCGGCCGGCAGTCGCGCACCGCATGGGGGCAGACCTTGTCCTTGGCCGCGATCTCCACGGCCATGACCTGCGCCCCCGCTTTCTGAATGCGCGCCATGGCGTCCATCGCGCTGCGGCGGCCCGTGGTGCGCGCGGTCAGAAACAGCACGCGTCCGCACAGCCCCTCGCCCACCGCGCGAAGCGCGGGATACAGCGCCGCCATCGTCTTGCCGATGCCCGTGGGGGCCTGGGCAAACAGCCGCTTGCGCTCCCTTATGGCGACATACACATTGGCGGCAAAGCGGCGCTGCCCTTCGCGGTATGCGCCAAACGGGAAGGCCAATGCGGCCAGGGACGCATCGCGCGCCTGTCTGCGCGCAAGCTTTTGCGCCTCCCTCTTTGCCGCGGGCGCGCACAGCTCATCAAACAGGGCGTGAAGCGAAAGGGCGCTCATCTCCTCTTCATAGCTTCTGAGCACAGCGCCGCCGATGTCGACATACACCACGCGCAGCCTGACGCCCTCAAGCCCCTCCTGCTGGCAGAGCATGTGGCCATAAAACGCCGCCTGCGCCCGGTGCGCGGGCAAAAGCGGCGCATCGGCCATACCCAGCTTGATCTCCTCGATGATGACGGCGCCATCCGCCCCGGTCAGAATGCCATCGGCACGGCCCGACACGCGCAGCACGAGTTCCGGCGTCCGGTACGAGGCGTGCAGCGCCACCTCTGCGCGGTACACGCGCTCTTCCTCCTGCGCCGCGCTCTGGCGCGCGCGGTGGGCCACTGTGCCCTCGCGCATCCGGCGCATGGCGCTTCCTGCCGGGCACAAATCGCTGTCGTGAAGCGTCGTCTCCACCACGGCGCGCACGCTCATGCGCACCTCGGGCAGGCTCACGCGCGCCTCCTGATGCGCCGGTACCCCAGGCTCAGCGCCAGCAGCGCGGCGCCCAGCACGCTCAGGCCCTGGGCCACCAGCCACAATGCCGGAGCCTCAAAC
The DNA here is from genome assembly GCA_018716525.1 of Candidatus Ventricola gallistercoris. Taxonomy (GTDB): domain Bacteria; phylum Bacillota; class Clostridia; order Christensenellales; family Aristaeellaceae; genus Ventricola; species Ventricola gallistercoris. Next base: position 6,459 of record DVJV01000116.1, on the reverse strand, counting down.
CAGATGCGGATGTGCGGCGTGTGGGTTTCCTGCATGCTGTAAATGCGGATCAGGTTGTTTTCGCCGCGGGAGACTTCCACTTCCACCCCTTCCACCTCCGCCTTGTAGCCGGGGTAGTAGAGCAGCGGCAGCTCGATATACGCGCCGCCCTCCGGAACGGACAGCGTCACCGACAGATTGGTGTCCTGCTTGCTGTAAGAAAGGATGGTGCAGGGCTTATCTTCGGCCGCACGCGCATCGCCCACCTTGAGCGCGCCTTTTTCCGTGCCGACATACGTGTATTCATACTGATCGATGCGCGTATCGCAGAAGGACTCCTGCGTGAGCACCGGCTGCGTCTGCACAAAGCACTGGAGCGTATAGCCGCTGAAGACCACGCTGAGCATGACAATGGCCGCCATGCCCACGGCCGCGTGGCGCTCCTCGCGCAGATAGCCCCACGCGCCGGCCATGGCGAGCATGGGCGCGGCCACGCCCACCAGCCGCCAGGGGAACTGCATCTGCATAAAGAACGTGGAAAACGGCCTGCGCAGCGAGCAGACAAACGGCCAGGGGAAAAACTCCGTCGCGCCGAGCAGCCCGAGTACGCCGAGTGCGAGCAGCGCAAGCGCCAGTTTATCCGACGCGGCGCGCCCATCCTGCGCAGGCGTGCGCCCGGCGGCATAGCGCCTGACCAGCAGCAGCGCACAGCCCATGAGCATGGCCAGGCCGGGCACTACGCCGATGGTGTAGGCAAAGTCCTCCGCCTCCTCGGGCACGCCGGCCATGTTGCCCGAAAAGCTGACCAGGTACGAGCCCAGGCGGTGGACATAGTCGCTCGCGTGCAGCACGACGCTGGTGCTGATGCCCTCGCGCACATAGTCAAGCATGGGCACGAAAAACCACAGCGAGCACAGCACCGTGATTGCGGCCGCCTTGAGCACGGCGAGGATGCGGCGGGGCTTGCGCACGAGCCGGGGCGCACAGCACAGCGCGGCCAGCGTGCAAAAGAGCACGGCAAACAGCGTGCTGAGCAGGTGGCTCATACAGATGCCGGTCATCGCCAGCGCCAGAAGCGGCCAGCGGCGCTCGTCGCGCGTGAGCACCTCGACCATGGCCCAAATGAGCAGCGGGAAGAAGATCATGGCCAGGCTTTCGCCGATCGTCGCGCGCGTGTAGAGGTTGACCAGCCGGTAGACGCACAGCGTATAGAGCACGCTGGCTCCCAGCGCCACGCGGCGGCTGGCGAAAAGGCGCTTGGCGCTGACATAGCAGACCAGCGCGCACATCAGGTTGATGGTCATTTCAAACACGCGCACGCTGGCGGAAAGGGAGACGCCCAGATTGCGCAGCACCGCCGGGAAATAGAGGAACAATTCCGGGTAGAACTGCGGCGCGGCATACCCATACCCCAGCAGCGTGGAAGCGTGAATGCGCACGGGGAACTGCCCGGCACGCAACCCGCTGGCGATGCCCTCGATGCGGTTGAGGTGAAAGAGCAGGTCATGGCCGCCGTACACGCCATCCCACAGCAGGGGCATGCTGGCAAACACCGCCGCAAAGACGAGCACCAGCGCATCGCGCCGGCGCGCGCGCCCCTCGCTCCGCGTATCCCACCCCAGCGCGAGCAGCACGGTGAGCACGACGCCCAGCAGCGCGGCATAGGCCGCCAGGTCGGGCGAAAAGACGCCCGCGCCCACCCGGCGCACCGTCACGCCCGCAAGCGATGCGCCTTCGGGCAGGGTGCAGGCCAGGCGGACGTGCTCGGCGGAATCCGTCAGCGTAAACCGGAACGACATGCGCTGCCCCTGACCGGGGGCAAGGCTCGCTTCGCCATCCACGATAAAGGGCTGCCTGCCCGCGCTGACGATGCGCACCTGCACCGGCTGCGCGGCGTCATAGGCGATTTCCACGTCGTATTCGCCCCACATCAGGTTCAGCCCGGGCTCATCGTCCTGCGCGGGGCGCGTCTTGGGCGCGCCGTCATACATGTCCGCTTCTCCCCACTCGCCCGCTTCGGCACGCGCCCGGGCCTCGCTCTGCTTCTGCGCGATCTGCGCGTCCGCCTGCGCCTGGGCCTGCTGCGCCTCTTCTTCGGTGACGACCAATTCGCCCAGGGTATCCCCCTCAAAGCGCCAGGTGAAGGCATCCCGATCGGTATAGAGGAACACGAGCGCCGCCAGCGCAAGCCACAGCGCCGCCACGGTCAACAGCTTTTTTCTCATGGTTTCTGATTTCTTCCTCGTTGGCTCTGGTTTTTCAAAATGGCGGCAGGCGCGTCACACCAGCCGCAGCGACGGGCAGGCGTTCAGATCCAGCCCCGCCAGCTCCCCGCGCATCAGCCGGTAATACGCCGCGCTGCCGATCATCGCCGCGTTGTCCGTGCAGAGGATGGGCGGCGGCATCACCAGGCGGATACCCGCGCGCTGGCACTTGTCATTCATCGTGTTGCGCAGGCCCGAGTTGCTCGCCACGCCGCCGGCCAGCGCCACAACCTTTGCGCCCGTCTCCCGCGCTGCCAGCACCGCCTTGTCGCTGAGCAGCTCCACGGCCGCGTGCTGGAAGCTCGCGGCGATGTCTGCCGCGGGCACCTCCTGGCCATTTTGGCGAAGTTTGTGCACGGCGTTGATGAGCGCCGTTTTCAGGCCGGAGAAGCTGTAATCATAGCGCCCCGGCGTCTGCACGTGCGGGAGCTTGAGCGCGTGCGGATCGCCCTCGCGCGAGAGCTTGTCAAGCAGCGGCCCGCCTGGATACGGCAGGCCGAGCACGCGCGCCGCCTTATCAAACGCTTCGCCCGCCGCGTCATCCATCGTCTGGCCCAGCAGCGTGTAGACGCCGTAATCCTCCACCCTGACGATGTGCGAATGCCCGCCGGAGGCCACCAGGCACACAAACGGCGGCGTCAGATCCCGGTGAGCGATGTAATTGGCGCTGACGTGCCCCTCGATGTGGTTGACCGGCACGAGCGGCTTGCCCGCCGCATAGGCCAGCCCTTTGGCCGCCGACACGCCGATGAGCAGCGCGCCGACCAGCCCCGGGCCATATGTGACGGCGATGGCACCGACATCGCCAAGCGCCATGCCCGCCTGTTTGAGCGCCTCATCCACCACCGGGTCGACCGACTCCACATGTTTGCGCGAGGCGATCTCCGGCACCACGCCTCCATACATGGCATGCAGCGGAATCTGGGAGGCGATCACCGAGGATACCACCTCGCGGCCATCGCGCACGATGGCCGCCGCCGTCTCGTCGCAGCTGGATTCAATGGCCAGAATCGTGGCGTGGCCCGCCTCGCGCAGGCACTGGGCCTGCTCCCTTGCTATTTGTTCGTAACTCATACTTCACTCCGTGAAACCCTTCCGTTTTCCGGCGATGCTCAGCACTCCTGGCCGCGCCGGTTGGTGAAGTGGCGGCCGATCATGCCGGACATCACGTCGTACACCACGCCCAGCAGCACCAAAACCAGCACAAAGACCCCTGCCGACTGGCGGATGACATCCACCGCGGCGCGCTCAAACAGCGTCTGCGGCATCATGCGGATCAGAATATCCGTATCGGGGTTGAGCAGCCACAAATCGTTGTCAAAGAGCAGCTCATGCATACCCACAAACAGGCCTTCAAAGCCCGCCGTGCGCATGCCCAGCACGAGCGCGGCGGCAATCAGCGCCAGCACGCACAGCCCGCCTGCCGCGCCCGCCAGAACGCTGCTGCGCCGGTGCGCAAACATCGCCCCCATCCACGCGGCAGCCACCGCCAGCACCGCCGCCACCGATATGCACACCGTGCGCGCGGCGCCGCACAGCGCCATAAGCCCGCGGACATCGGCAAGGTGCGCGCGCTCGCGCTCGTTTAGCAGGTCGAGCGCCTGCGGCAGTTCGCCATCCGAACCCATGTACTGCGCAAGGCTTGTTGCGATCTCCTGCTGCTGCGCCGCGTCAAGCCCGATGTAGGCCGTGACCGCCGCATCCTCCTGCGTGCCCAGCATCTGCGCGACCGCCTGGCGCGACTGGCTGCCATAGAGCGCCTCATCCGTCGCCACGCCATAAACCGAACCGCACAGCACGCCCACCGCCGCCAGCACCACCGCCAAAGCGGCGAGGATCGCCGTAACAAAGGCCTGTTTGTTCATCCGCTTCCTCCATGAAAAAGGGGCGGGCGAAGCCGCCCGCCCCAGCGTATCGAAAAAGTCCGCCTACGGCGTCCTTTTCCGAGTTTTTAGCGCCGTTTCCCTCTCGGCCTTTCAGGCCTCCCGGGCGGGAAACGCCGTAAGGAAACCTTGCTACGCAAGCTTGCGAATCCGCCGCACATGTCGCCGGATTCGAATGATAGTGGAGGGCTTCGGCCCTCCAAGCCACCTGAGAAGGTTTTTGGACAGTCTGGGGCGGGCGAAGCCGCCCGCCCCCCTGGTTGTCGATTCGTCTGTCCCGCGCCCGGCCCGGACGCGGAAGACTCACTGCATTTGCAGATAGGCCGTGATGAACCCGTCGAGCTCTCCGTCCATGACGGCATCCACGTTGCTCGTCTCGTATCCCGTGCGATGGTCCTTGACCATGGAATACGGATGGAACACGTAGGAGCGGATCTGGCTGCCCCACTCGATCTTCTTCATCTCGCCCTTGATGTCGGCCATCTTTTCCTCGCGCTCCCGCTCGCGCAGCTCCAGCAGCTTGGCGCGCAGCATCCGCAAGCAGTTTTCGCGGTTGTGCACCTGGTCGCGGCTGGTCTGGCTGGAGACCACGATGCCCGTGGGATAGTGCGTCATGCGCACGGCCGAGCTGGTCTTGTTGACGTTCTGTCCGCCCGCGCCGCTGGCATGGTAGGTGTCCACGCGCACATCCTTCATGTCGATCTCGATCTCGTGGTCGTCGTCCTCGATGATCGGGGAGACATCCACGGAGGAGAACGACGTCTGCCGCCGCGCATTCGCGTCAAACGGGCTGATGCGCACCAGACGGTGCACGCCCTTTTCGCTGCGCAGGAAGCCGTATGCATTGTCGCCGTCAACCTCGAAGGTCACCGACTTGATGCCCGCCTCGTCGCCGTCGAGCAGGTCGATCAGCTTCACGGTGAAGCCGTGCCGCTCGCAGTAGCGCGAGTACATGCGGTAGAGCATGAGCGTCCAGTCCTGCGCCTCCGTGCCGCCCGCGCCTGCGTGCAGCGACACGTAGCAATTGTTGGCGTCGTAATCGCCCCGGAGCAAGCTCTCAAGCCGGAGCTCTTCCAGGTCTTTCTTGAGTTTTTCGATCTCCTCGCCCGCCTCGGCCACCAGGCTCTGGTCGCCCATCTCCTCGGCGAGCTCCATGGTCACTTCCACATCGTCTGCGCGCTGCCCGAGCTTTTGCCAGTGCTCGACTTTGTTCTCGGCCACGCGCACCTTCTTGGTCACCTGGGTCGAACGCTCCAGGTCGTTCCAGAAGTCCGGCTCATTCATCGTCTCGTGCAGCTCCAGGAGCTGCTCTTTCAGGCCGGCGATGTTAAAGTGACTCACCTGCCTCAACGATGCTCTCGCGGATCTTCGCCATCTGCTGGCGGTAAATGTCCAGTTCGATCATGTTGATATCACATCCTTCTGTCAGTCATATTTGGAAACCTCCGCGCGGAGGTCAACCCGTTACCCCGTCTTGCCGGCGGCCTGGGCCTTTTCACTCGCCCTTTCCGCAGCAGTTCTTGTACTTCTTGCCGCTGCCGCAGGGGCAGGGATCATTGCGGCCCACCTTCTGTGCCGCATGCCTGGGCCCGGACGGGCCGCCCGCTGCCTTCGCCTGCTCCAGATTCGTCTCCTGGGGCTTGGCGACCTCCTTGCGCTCCTGCTGAACGTTGATGCGCGCCTGGTACATCCTGCGCACGGTGTCCTCGCGGATCAGGTGCACCATCTCGTCGAACATGTCATAGCCCTCGATCTGATACTCCGTGATCGGGTTGCGGTTGCCGTAGGCGCGCAGCCCGATGCCGTCGCGCAGCTGATCCATCGCGTCGATGTGGTCCATCCAGCGGCGATCCACGCAGGAGAGCAGCACCACGCGCTCCAGTTCGCGCGGGTCGATGTGAATCTGCACAAAGCCCGCCTCGCGCAGCGCGTAGAAGTCGCGCGCCTCCTTCTTGAGCATCTCGATGAGCGCTTCCTTGGTGATGGTGGGCATCGCGTCCTCATGCGCGGCAAAGAAGCCCACGCGCACGCACAGCCGCTCCAGATAGGCGGTCAGGCCGTCCATATCCCATTCCATCACGACATCGCCGTTGCCGCAGTATGTGCCCACGGCTTCCTCGATGAGCTTGTCCGCCATCTTGACGATGGTCTCGTGCATGTCGCGTCCTTCGAGCACCTGGCGGCGCTGCTCGTAGATCTCCTTGCGCTGCTCGTTCATCACGTCGTCGTACTGCAGCACATTCTTGCGGATCTCGTAGTTGCGCGCCTCGATGCGCTTTTGCGCGTTCTCAATCTGCCCGGTGAGCATCTTCGCCTCGATGGGCTCATCCTCG
>DVJV01000115.1 GCA_018716525.1 Candidatus Ventricola gallistercoris | reverse complement strand
CTCCCGCCGCGCCGAAGGCTGCTGTCCCCAAGGCTGCCGCGCCGAAGGCCGCTGCTGGTGAAAAGGTGTCTGCGCCGATGCCCGGCAACATTGTCGATGTCAAGGTGAAGGCTGGCGACAGCGTGAAGAAGGGCGCTGTGCTGGTGGTGCTCGAGGCCATGAAGATGGAGAATGAAATCATGGCGCCGCGCGATGCGAAGGTCGTGCAGGTGCTTGCCAGCAAGGGTTCCGCCGTCAACACCGGCGACGTGCTGGTCGTGCTCGAATAATCTGCAAAGGGGTTAAGCGCTGTGAAAAGAATTCTGAGTGTGTTCCTCGGATTGGCGCTGTGCTGCATGCTTGCGGCGCTGCCCGTTTGCGCCGAGGAAACCGCTGCCCCCGTGCAGGCGGAAGCCGTTGGAAACGGCCAAGTGACGTTGGTTAGCGAGGCAGACGAGCTGATCCCCGTCTACGTCGATGAAGAAGCAGAAGGTGCGATTGGCACGGTGGAGCAGGCTATGGCTGACTTCAGCGTGGGCAACACCGTCATGGGTCTGATTGAGGATTCCGGCATCTATTCCATGATCACCGAGAACTGGAAGAGCGGTGTCATGATCCTGATCTCCTTTGTGCTGCTGTATCTGGCCATTGTCAAGCAGTTTGAGCCGCTGCTGCTCATGCCCATCGCCTTTGGTATGCTGCTGACCAACCTGCCGCTGGCCGGCATCATGGATGAGCCGATCTATGAGATCCTTTCCAACCCGACCTACCACGGCAAGGCAGGTATCCCGATTTACAATGGTGATGCGCTGATCGGCTATCAGTACATCAAACAGAACGGCGGTCTGTTCTACTACCTGTATCAGGGCGTCAAGCTGGGCATCTTCCCGCCGCTCATCTTCATGGGCGTCGGTGCCATGACTGACTTTGGTCCGCTGATCGCCAACCCGACTTCCCTGCTGCTGGGCGCTGCCGCGCAGCTGGGCATTTTCCTGGCGTTCATCGTTGCGCTGCTGCTGGGCTTTACTCCGGCTGAGGCAGGCGCTATCGGCATCATTGGCGGCGCAGACGGCCCCACGGCCATCTACGTCACCACGAAGCTGGCGCCCGGCCTGCTTGGCCCGATCGCCATCGCCGCGTATTCCTACATGGCGCTGGTTCCGGTCATTCAGCCGCCGATCATGAAGGCGCTCACCAGCAAGAAGGATCGTCAGATCGTCATGGGTCAGCTCCGTCCTGTGAGCAAGACCGAGAAGATCGTCTTCCCGATTGTTGTGACCGTGCTGGTCTCCCTGATGCTGCCTAGCGCTGCGCCGCTGATCGGTATGCTGATGCTGGGCAACCTGTTCAAGGAGTGCATGGTGGCTGACCGTCTGTCCAAGACGGCGCAGAATGAGCTGATGAACATCGTCACCATCTTCCTGGGCGTAACGGTTGGCGCTACGGCAAAGGCTGAGACTTTCCTGCAGCCTGAGACCATCAAGATCATCGCCATGGGCGTGTTCGCGTTCGGCGGCGGTACCGCTGGCGGCGTGCTCCTGGGCGACCTGATGTGCAAGCTCTCCGGCGGTAAGGTCAACCCGCTGATCGGCTCTGCTGGTGTGTCCGCCGTGCCGATGGCAGCGCGTGTCTCCCAGAAGGTTGGCCAGCAGGAGAACCCGGCTAACTTCCTGCTCATGCATGCCATGGGCCCGAACGTCGCTGGCGTCATTGGTTCTGCCGTGGCTGCAGGCGTGTTCATTTCCATGTTCGGTTAAGTCTTGTTTTTCCCGGCATCCGCGTCGCGTGTGCGGCGCGGATGCCTTCCGCCGGGCGGCGGCTGTTTTTCACAATCATAAAAAGGAGGAATGAGCAATGGGCAAGGTGTTGATCACCGATACCATTCTGCGCGATGCGCATCAGTCCCAGGCTGCAACCCGTATGCGTCTGGACGAGATGCTGCCCGTCGCTGACAAGCTGGATAAAATCGGCTACTATTCTCTGGAATGCTGGGGTGGCGCTACGTTTGACTCCTGCATGCGCTTCCTGAATGAAGATCCGTGGGAGCGTCTGCGTCAGCTGCGCAAGGCCATGCCCAACACGAAGCTGCAGATGCTCTTCCGTGGCCAGAACATTCTGGGCTACAAGCACTATGCAGATGACGTGGTCGATGCGTTCGTCAAGAAGTCCATCGAAAACGGCATTGACATCATCCGTATCTTCGATGCGCTCAACGACATGCGCAACCTCGAGCAGGCGGTCAAGTCCTGCAAGAAGTACGGCGGCACGGCGGAAATCGCCATCAGCTACACGATCAGCCCGGTGCATACGGAGGAGTACTTCGTTAAGCTCGCCAAGGAGATCGAGCAGATGGGCGCTGACACCATCTGCATCAAGGACATGGCGAACCTGCTGCTCCCGTACGACGCCTACAGCCTCGTCAAGAAGCTCAAGGCCAATACCAAGCTGCCGATTCACCTGCACACGCACAACACGGCTGGCACCGGCGCGATGACCATCCTCAAGGCCATTGAGGCGGGCTGCGACATCGTCGATACTGCGCTCTCTCCGCTGGCAGAGGGCACCTCTCAGCCGGCGACGGAGTCCCTGTGCGCTACGCTCAAGGGCACGGAGTACGATCCGGGCCTGGATATGGAACTGATGAGCGAGTGCGCCGTGCACTTCCGCAAGGTTGCCGACCGCCTGCAGAAGGATGGCTGGCTCGATCCGGGCAAGGTGCTGCGCGTGGATGCCAACACGCTGAAGTATCAGGTGCCGGGCGGCATGCTTTCCAACATGATTGGTCAGCTCAAGCAGTTCAACGCCATGGACAAGTACTACGATGTGCTTGAGGAGATCCCGCGCGTGCGTAAGGACTTCGGCTATCCGCCGCTGGTCACGCCGACCTCTCAGATCGTTGGTACCCAGGCTGTCATGAACGTGCTCTTCGGCCGCTATAAGACCTGCCCGAACGAGTCCAAGGGCCTCATGCGCGGTGAGTATGGCCGTCTGCCGGCGCCGGTGAATGAGGAAGTCCGCAAGATCGTCATTGGCGATGACAAGGTCATCACCTGCCGTCCGGCCGATCTGCTCCAGCCTGAGATGGATAAGTATCGTGAAGAGATTCGCGACTACTACCAGCAGGAAGAGGATGTGCTCTCTTACGCACTGTTCCCGAAGGTTGCTCCGAAGTTCTTCGAGTACCGTCAGGCGCATCAGCTCAAGATTGACTCCACCATGCTGGATAAGGACAATAAGACCATGCCTGTCTAACAGGATTAAGCAACACGGGCCCTTTCTTGTGAAGAGAGGGCCTGTGTTTATTGATATAAAAATAAACCGCCGCTCAAATAAAGGCGGCGGCAGGAAGCCGTATGAAACCATTGATGGGGCTTGTGCAAAGCTGCAATGCCACCGTCTGCTTTTTGTGCCCGATGTCAGCGCAGGCTATAGTGACAGGTGGTAAAATCGCAGTGACTCATGATGCTTGAAACCAGTTGTGATAGCATGATTTCATCCGTCTCGTCAAACCGGCAGGGCAGAGGGCTGTCGATATCCAGCACGGCAACGACACGCCCCTGATGGCAAAGGGGAAGCACGATTTCCGACCGGGATGCGCTGTCACAGGCAATGTGCCCCGGAAAGGCGTGCACATCGGCAACGCGCTGAATGTGGTTTTGCGCGGCTGCCGTCCCACACACACCGCGTCCCAATGGAATGCGGACACATGCGGGCAATCCGCAGAATGGCCCGAGCAGCAGACTGCCCTCATGCATCAGGTAAAAGCCGCACCAGTTAATATCCTGCAGGGCTGCATAAAGCAGGGCGCTGATGTTTGCCATCTGCACCATCGGATGGGCGATACCTTCCATCAGCGCATCCGCTTGCCGAAGCAGAAGGGCATATCGTTCCGCTTTGTCCTCGGGATACTGAGTCATGGAAAAAGACACAATCACACACTCCTTACCACTGAGCCGCCGCATGGAATCCATGCGGCGGCTTTCTCATTGTTTCATGCTGATACTATTCCAAGGCTAAATTCATGCTTTGTAAATCAGCCCTGTCTCAATCGCGGATTTGCCTTGCACCCCGCTGCGAAACTACGTCTTTTCGAGAATAGGGAAAACATCGTGCTGTCGCTTGAACCCCGCTTTTGCTTCGCTGGCTTGAAGCAATCAAAGCAGAAATAACATGTCCGCTCAGCGGGTGGTAGACCCCAGGCCGCCGTTGCGCACGGTGTGCACATCGTCATCCACCGTCAGGCCAAAGGGCAGGAAGATACCCTGGGCAAATGCCGTTCCCGCCGGAACGCGCATGGTTTTGCCCTCGCGGTTGTCATTGGTCATGCGCAGAAAGATATGCCCTTCATTGTCGGAGCGCACATAGTCGCTGTCGATGACGCCGACCGAATTATCCAGCTGAAAACGGTACTGAAATCCCAGACTGCTGCGCGGGTAGAGGGTGAGCACCCAGCCTTCTTCGATGTGCACACGCAGGCCTGTGGGGATCTTAATGCGCTCACCGGCAGGCAGCTCAAACCCAACGGGCGCATAGATATCATAGCCCGCAGAGCCGCTCGTAGCGCGAGCGGGTAACTTGATATGTTCGTAGGCATAGACCGCCTGTTCAACGGTCTGCTGCGGAAACGTGGTGATCCAGTCCGTGACAAACTGCTGTACGGATACCTTTTCAAACCGGGCGACACGAACCATATGGGGCAACTCCCTTCATTCAGTCATCTGTACGGCAAAACTCATTTTGCACTCAAGCCCAGAGCACGACCTTACCTTCATTCAGCGTCCGCTTGACATCAATCACGCGCTGGTTCTTGCTGCCCTTCCACCGAAGCTGCGGGTCCCGCAGCGCTTCGACGTACGGGCCGTCAACCATCACGTCGATCAGCGGGAGGAAGGGGAGATTCCGGACATTCTCAAACAGATCGCCGGTGTACAGCCAGATCGTCTTTTGCGGAAAGCGGTCGTGAATCTCGGTAATCAGTGCGCCTACCGTATCCACATTGCATGCGCACAGCGGATCGCCACCGGAAAAGGTCACACCGCTGATGTAGTCCCGTCCGATGTCGGCAAAGAGCTCTTCACGCGCCGCATCGTCAAACGGAATGCCGCTCTTTTCATCCCACGTCTGCGGATTGTGGCATCCGCGGCAGTGGTGCGAGCAGCCCGACACCCAGAGCACCGTGCGAAGTCCGTCTCCATTGAGCATATCGTCCACGGTGATGTTGTGATAGTTCATTGCAATTTACGCCTCATCCCATATCAAATTTTTGCCGCTGTGCTTTTATTTTCAGCTGTAATTCATGCCTTGCGGCGCTGGTCACATGCTCTTACGCTCGGCAATCTCCGCCATCTTTGCATCGTTGAGACGGCTCTCGCCGTGCACACGCGAATAGGAAAGATAGCCGTTCATCCGGTCGATCTTGGTCAGGTTGCGGCTGCCGCACTTGGGGCATACATCCATTTCCAGCTCCTGATGACCGCAATCATCGCAGTATGCCAGCGACAGATTGACGCCTTCGTAGAATCCCAGGCGCATTGCCCGGCGCACCAGCGTGCGAATGGCTTCTTTATTGTAATTGACAGGGTAACGAACATACTGAATCTTGCCACCGTTAGAGAGATTCCAGAACCGCAGTTCGCTATTCTGCTTTTCAATCGGCGTGATATCCTCCGTCACGTGGCAATGGAAGGAATTGGAAACATAGGGCCTGTCGCTGACGTGCTCTACGATGCCATACAGGTGACGGAACTGCTCAATCTGCAAACCGCACAGGCTTTCTGCTGGCGTGCCGTATATGGCGTAGAGATTACCGTCGGCCTTCTTGAACTCTGCGACCTTGTCGTTGATATGCTGCATGACTTCCAGTGCAAACTGGCCGTCTTCATAGATGCTCTTGCCGTTGTAGAGCTCCTGCAGCTCGTTGAGCGCCGTGTAACCGAAAGAAGCGGTAGCCGTCTTGAGCAGCGGCTTGATCTTGTCGTAGAGCCCCAGATGACCGCCGTAGAAACCGCCCTCGCAGTATGCCAGCGGATTGGTGCTTGCGCGCATCTCGCCCAGATAAGCATACGTACGGATGTGCAGACGGCGGATCAGTTCAAGGTAATAGTCGAGCACTTCGTAGAAATCCCGGCCCTCTTTGCGCGCCTTGGCGAGAATCAGCGGCAGGTGCAGCGACACCGCACCGATGTTAAAACGGCCAACAAACACAGGCTTATCCTGATCGTCGGCAGGTTCCATGCCGCCACGCTCAAACCAGGGGGAGAGGAATGCGCGGCAGCCCATGGGGCTGATGACCTGACCATACTTCTTGTAGATGGATGCCACGTAGCCTTCGCCCGTCAGGCTCAGCCAGTCGGGATACATGGTCTTGGCAGAGCACTCGATGCCCGCCTCAAACACGTCTTCCAGCGGCTTGCCGGGGCCGTGCAGGTTTTCATCGTACAGGAACACCAGCTTGGGGAAGAGAACCGGCTTTTTATTGTTCTTCTTGCCCTGACCCCCCATGTGCACCTTGAGGAAGAGTTTGCTGGCAAGCTTGGCCATGCGCGTCTGCCCGAGGCCCAGGGTCATGGTGATGAACGGGTAATCGCCCCGGCTGGAAGCCACGGTATTAAACTTGTATTCCCAGCCCTGGAAGCCCTGCTCAAAGTCGTTGACGATGTCCTTCATGGCCTCTTCCTGAGCGCGCTCATCGGAAAGGCCCAGCGAACGGTAGCGCTCGCTGAACATGACAAAGCTCGCCTCCGCGTACTTATCCAGAAGCTGATCGACGCAGGACACCGTAAAGCCGCCATACTGCTGGCTGGCCGCGGAGAGCACGATATCGCCGATCACATCAAAGGCAACATTCAGCGTCTTGGGCTCATTGTACCACAGGTTGCCCATTTCAAAGCCGCCGCGCAGCACAGCGCCCACGTCAAACAGGCAGCAGTTCATCGTATCGCGGCGAGCGGACATGTCGTGAATGTAGATGTAGCCGTCGCGCTGCGCCTGAAGCTCTTCCACGGTGAGGAAGAACTTCTGATAGAGCTGCTTATTGAGCTGGTTGAAGATCAGGCTGCGCCGGGTAGAGACCAGCGCACTGTCGGCATTGGAGTTCTCCTTATCGCCGATGTACATGATCGACTGCGACTTCTTGTAGACCGTATCGAGCATCTGCACAAAGTCGGTCTTGTAGTTGCGGTAGTCGCGGTAAGACTTGGCAACCGCCGCATTGATGGCGTCCAGCGCCCCCTCCACGATATTGTGCATCTGCGCGATTTGAATGCCTTCCGTGCCCAGCGCTTCGCACTTCTGCGTGACAAACCGGCAGATGAAATCCAGCTCTTCCGGCTTAAACGTATATAGCACGCGCTCAGCGCTCTTATTGACCGCGGCCACAACCTTGTTCACATTGAATGGCTCCCGCGTTCCGTCTTTTTTGATGATGTACATCGCTGACACTTCCCT
>DVJV01000114.1 GCA_018716525.1 Candidatus Ventricola gallistercoris | reverse complement strand
TTTACCACGGACGCGGCGACGCTCGCAGCCGCACTGACGGCGGCGGTCGGCCTTGCCCTGCCGCAAAACGCGCTGGCGGCCTGCGGCACGGCGGCCATGGCCGGATTGGCGTTGGCCATGACGGGTTACAGTATGAGCGCCACGGGCGCGTCGGTCGGCGCAAATGTGCGCAGCGCGGTGAACGCCAGTCTGAACGGCTCGACCCTGCGCTCCGCGGGCGTGAACGCCATGAGCGGGCTCACTGCCGGTATCAACGCGGGCCGCAGCGGTGTGATTTCCGCCATGCGCTCCGCCGCCCGGGCCGCCGTCAACGCGGCCAAGAGCGAGCTCAAAATCAAATCCCCCTCGCAGGTGTTTGAGGATGAGGTGGGCGTGATGACCATGCGCGGCTGGGGCCGGGGCGTGCTCAAGGAAAGCAGGGCGCAGGCGAAGATCATCCGAAACGCCGCGCGCTACCTGACCGGCGAAGCGCAGGCCGGGAGCATCCAGACCACCAGCAACGACAACCGGCGTACCTACAACAGCAGCGTCAGCTCCACCGTTCAGGTGCAGCAGCTCGTGGTGCGCGACGAACAGGACATCCGCGCGCTGGCCGTGGAGATCGCCACGCTCACGCGCAGGCAGCAGCGGGGGAAGGGGATGAGGATGGCATGATAGCGTGAGTCTGGTTTCCTCTCGCTTTTTCTTCTCTTGACTTAGGCGTAATTCGATGCTTTTGTGTTTTATCCTCAATCTTTCGTGGGAAAGAGAGATTCGATGCTCACGTTGAGGATCTCCGCAATAGCGTGCAGCTCAATGTCGGTCACAATACGCTCCCCGCTCTCAATTCTGGATACCGAGCCACGGCAGACGTAGATTGCCATCGTTTCCAGTTTTTCTGAGAGCTGCTTTTGGGTCAAATGCGCTGCAATACGCGCAGCTCGAATATTCCTGCCGCAAAGATTCAACTTGGAAAAGGCTATATCGTCTTTGATTCGCTTCACTTTTTCACCACCATGTCTTGATTCTGGACATTTCTTAGCTTATACTGATGGTGAAGAATTGTGTCCTATCAATAGGACAAAACAGATATTTTGAAAGGATGTTGGTCGTGGGACAGCGAACCTTGCTCATTCCCAATGGGGAAGCTATCTTCTTGCCGCTTGAACGCTGTCTGTGGGATATCCGCCAAGCATCCAAGCATGCGCTTTTATCAGGTCATAAGCCACAGCGCTTCATAGTGGCAGATGAGATGATGTACTACCCAGGCGCATTAGATCATACGCTGACGTCCCCTGACATGGTCAAAGAAACGATCCAAACTTACCGGGAAGCGATGCTCGGACAGGAGCGAGACTGCCTTCGCTGTGTATACCTATGGGAACACTGCGGAGAAGGCGTCCTGCTGCATCTTGAAGAGGAACGTCTTCTAGGCGCTTACGTCCCTCTTGTAACAGAGGAAATTACACGCAAAGAACATGCACTGTCGCTCTCACTCGCAACCCTTGCAAGAGAGGCACAGAGCATGTCCCTTCTTTTGGAACGGGAACTGCCGTCAGGCAGATATCAATTAAGCGAGCTGTTGCACATATTGTCCGAACAGCTCGATACATGAAACAGGCTGCGCTCAAAAGGCGCAGCTTTTTGAATGGAGAAGAGACATGAATGACTGGTTTGAGTGGAACGGAAAACGCTGCACGGAATATGGCATTCACGTTTCCGAGCAACCGCCCCTGACGCTGCCCGCGGAGCGCGTCACGTTTACCGACGTGCCGGGCCGATGCGGTAGCCTGACTACGCTTGAGGGCGAGGATGTGTATGAGGACATGGTGCTGACCGCCCAATGCTTTATTCAAAGCGGTGCGCGGGTTCACGAGATTGCCGCGTGGCTGCGCGGAAGCGGCACGGTGACCTTTGCCAATCGGCCGGGCGGGTTTTACCACGCAAGGGTGGTCAACCAGATCCCCTTTGAGAAGATTCTGCGCGGCAATCCGCACCTGGCCTTTGCGGTGAACTTCCGCTGCAAGCCCTTCTGGTACCTGAAGGATGTTGCGCCCATCACCCTAACGCAGAGCGGTTCATTTGTCACCAATCCCGGCAGCGTCCATGCCGAGCCGGTCATCACCGTCTACGGCACGGGCGCGATCACCCTCATGGTGGACATGACCATCACGGAGATGGAAAGCGTCTCCGGCAGCGTCACGCTCGACACGCCACTCATGGAGGCATACAGTGGAACGAACTCCATGAACAGCGCCATGAGCGGTGACTTTCCTGTACTTTTACCGGGACAGAATGCCGTGAGCTGGACGGGAGCTGTTAACAAGATAGAGATTCAGCCCAATTGGCGCTTTTTGTAATGCTCTTAAGGATGGAGGTGATTTCCTATGATCTGCGTATACCCGGCCGCCTGCACGGATTTCTCCGGCAACGGTCTGGGCGTGGTGCGGCCGCAGTCCTGCACCGTCACCGAAACCCTCAATGGCGAATGGGAGCTGACACTCGTCCACCCCATCGACGAATACGGGAAATGGACGCGTCTGAGCGAGGGCAACATTCTGCGCGCACCAGTACCCGCCGCCATGACACCGCGAGTCCAGATTTCCGTGCCAGGCGAAGATACACGTCTGGATGTGTATCGAGTGGATACGGATATGCCTGAAGCCTCTGTGCGGGGCGGTACGCTGCGCCTACGCACAGGCCCCGGCGAAGGATATTCCGTGCTCAAACAGTACGCCAACGGAACCGAGGTACAGGTGCTTTCCAAAACCAACGCACAGTGGTATGAGGTGGTGCTCCCGGATGGAAAGCGCGGGTACATGTCAACGACTTTTTTGCGCTATGTCCGGACGGAAGGATCCGTATCTGAAGCGGTCAACACCGTTGTGGCTTCCCGCCAGCTGCGCGACCAGCCCTTCCGCATCTACCGGGTCGTCCCGGAGCTAAGCAAGGTCACGGTCTACGCCCGCCACATCTTCTATGACCTTTTGGACAACATGGTCAAATCCCTCAGGCCCTCACCCTCCGCGGTGGGGGCCTCCGTCGTGCAGGGCCTTTCCTCCGCCTGCCTCTCCGGGCATGGCTTCACCTTCTATTCCGACCTGACCTCCACGGCGCAGGACGTGAGCCTTGAGAACGTCAACCCCGTGGAGGCCCTGCTGGGCGAAGGTGGGCTGGCGGAGAAGTACGGCGGGGAGCTGACGCGGGACTGGTTTGACGTGTTTCTGGTCCGGCGCGTGGGCGCGGACAGCGACGTGCAGATCCGGGAGGGCAAGAACCTCACCGGCATCTCCTATGATGTGGACGAGACGGACGTGGTCACGCGCATCATGCCCACCGGCGAGGACGCGGACGGCAACATCCTCTACCTGCCGGAATTGTACATCGACAGCCCGAACATCGGCGCGTACACGCATCCGAAGTGGATTCACCTTGCGGTAAGCGAGGCCAGGGAAGTGACGGACGGCGATACGCCGAAAAGCAAGGATCAGTGCTACGCCGAACTGCGCACGGCTGCCCAAACGGAATATGAAAACGGCTGCGACCTGCCCACGGTGACCCTCAAGGTGGACTTCGTCAACTGCGCCGATACCGAGGAATACCGGCAGTACGGGTTCCTTCAGAACATCTTCCTCGGCGACAGCGTGCGCGTGGTGGCCCGGCGCATTGGCGTGGCGGTCTCCCTGCGCATGACGCAGTACACCTACGACTGCCTGACGCAGAAGTACACCGACGTAACGCTGGGCACCGCCGCGGACACGCTGGAGGGCAGCATGATCTCCGCGCGGCAGCTGGCCAGCGGTTCCATCACCGGCATGAAGCTGGCGCTCAACTCGGTGGGCAGCGGCCAGCTGCAAAGCGGGTCGGTCGGATCGCTCCAGATCAAAAACGCGGCCATCCGCGGCGCGCATATTCAGGATGCCTGCATCACCCGCGCCCACATCGCGGAGGCGCTCATCGACACGCTGAGCGTCAACGCGCTCACCGCCGTGACGGCCAAAATCAAGGAGCTGGCCGCGGGCAGCGTCACGGCCGACGACCTCTACGCCTCCGTGGCCATGATCGCCGCGGCGCAGCTGACCACGGCCAATATCGTGAGCGCGGACATCCGCTGGGCGGATATTGAGGCGCTCACCGCCAGCATCGCGCAGATCAGCAAAGCGCAGATCACCGCCGCCGCCATCGACGAGGCGAACATCGACTGGGCGGCCATTACCACCCTCACGGCCGCCACGGCGGAGATCGTCAAGGCCCAGATGCGGACTGCCGACATCGACTGGTCGCACATCAAGGATCTGGCAACGGACACCGCCATCATCACGCAGGGCACGGCGGGCGAACTCTACATCGCGCGACTGGCCGTGACCGAGGCGAACATGGTCTCCCTGACGGTCGG